>NZ_JBZQEK010000194.1:0-22318 GCF_058719085.1 Candidatus Benthicola sp. | reverse complement strand
CGTGCGAAAAGCGATCGCGGACCGGGAGAAGGCACGGTCCGGCAAGCTCCGATCGGACGAGGCCCGGATCGTGCTCTCCGGGCCGCCGCCACCCGGGCAGACGGGCAAGATCCACAACATGATCGCGGGCGAGGCGGAGGCCTCGGGAGAGATCATCGTGTTCGGCGACTCGGACACCCGGCCGGACGCCGGGCTGATCTCCAGCCTCGTTGCCCACCTCATGGTTCGGGACTCCATCGGCGCGGCCTTCGCCCCGGCCGTGAACCCGTGCCGTCCCCGTTCCGCCGGGGACGTCGCCTCCGCCATCATCCTGAACGCCTACCTCGTGGCGGGCATGGAGGCCGCGCTCGGGCCCGGCCGCACCCTCCCCTTCCTCATGGGCCAGACGATGGCGTTCCGGCGCTCGGCCCTGGAGGCGATCGGAGGCGCCGCATGCGCTACCGGACAGCTCGTGGACGACATGTACCTCGGCGCGCGTATCGTCGAAGCGGGATACGAGAACGTCGTGGGCACCCATCCGCTGCGCGTCATCCACTACGGGCTCGGCTTCCGTGACTTCACGAAGCTGTGGCGCCGCTGGCTGTTCTGTGGACGCGGCGGAATTCCGGCCTCCTTCGCACGCCCCTTCGTCCTGCGCGCGATCAGTTATTTCCTGTCGCTCGGACTGGCGATCGCCATGCTGGCCGTCGGTCAGCCGGCCCTCGCGGCGCTGGCGGCCCTCGTCTTCGTTCTCGAGGGCCTGCACTACGTGCACCTGCACCGCGTGATCGGCGGCGCGACGATCCCCCTCCGCCGGCTCTGGGCCGCGTGGCTGCCCTATCTGATGACCGTGCCGATCGGCCTCTCCATGCTCGTGCGCCCCGAGCTCGATTGGAGGGGCCACACGTATCGCCTCGACCGGGGCGCACGCCTCCGCCCGGCGCACCCTGCCCGGAGCCCCCTCGACTCCACCGCGCCGCGGGAAGGACCGTGATCGACCGGCGCGGCAGGCTCGGGGACCGGCTCGCCGCAGTGGCCATGGGCGCCGCTCGGCACCCGCGCCTCGTTCTTGCCTTCAGCCTGGCAGCCCTCGTCCCGCTCTCCATCTACGCGTGGACGCATCTCCGGATCGATGCGAACACCGGAAACCTGGTCTCCGACCGGCTGCCTTGGAAGCAGGCGAACGCGGCGCTCGAGGAGGCCTTCCCGCACCTGTTCGACGACGTGCAGGTCGTGATCGATGCCCGCTCGCCCGGGATCGCTTCCGAGGTCCAGGAGCGGATGGCGGATCGGCTCGCCGGTCGTACGGACGTGTTCAGCCTCGTGTACGCGCCGGGAGCCGGTGACTTCTTCGAGCGCAGCGCTCTCCTCTTCACCCCCGTCGAAGATCTCGGGGAGCTGCGCGACCGCATGAGGGACTACGGCGCGCTGTGGCGGATGCTCGAGCTGGACCCGACTCTGAACGGCATCGCGGCCGCGATCGATCGAGTGGCATCCGACTCGGCCTCCGCCGTTCCGCTCGAACCCGTCCTCCTCGGAGTGGGAGGCGCCTTCTACTCGAGCCGGAACGGCAACTACTTCCGATTCCCCTGGTCGGAGCTCATCCGGGGCCGAAGGGCCGACGCCTCCGAGGTGCGCCGGTTCATTCTCGCCAAACCGATCCTGGACTACTCGCTCACCCGACCGGCCCGCCCCGCGATGACCGCGATCCGTCAGGCCGCCGACGCCACGGGGCTGGACCCTCGCGGGTTCAGGGTGCGCATCACCGGGGCGGAGGCCTTCGAACACGAATCCATCGACTCCGGCCTGTCCGACATTCCGCGGCTCGTGGCCAGCGCTCTCGTGATGGTGTCGGTGATCCTCCTCCTCGCCCTTCGCTCGGTCCGCCTTCTCGCCGCCTGCCTCCTGGTACTGTTGGCGGGCCTCGTGGGAACGGCGGCCTTCGCGGCGGTGGCAGTGGGTGAGCTGAACATGATCTCGGTCGCCTTCGCCGTGCTCTACGTGGGGCTCGGCATCGACTACGCGATTCATTTCTGCCTCGGCTACGTGGAAGCGAAGCGCGGATCGGAGGCTCACCGGGACGCCCTCGGCGATGCGGCCCGAAGGGCAGGCGTGGCCCTCTTTCTGAGCGCCGTGACGACGGCGTTCTGCTTCTACGTCTTCATGGTCACCGACTTCACGGGGGTCGCGGACCTCGGCCGGATCGGCGGCACCGGGATGCTGATCAGCTTCGCAGCCACCCTCGGGCTGCTCCCAGCCCTCCTGAGCGTGAGACCGTTCCGGCTCCCGGAGACTCTCCCGGAGGATGAGGACGGAAGCGGCTCCGGCCCCGGAAGCCACGGGCGCCGGGTCATGTCCTGGCTCGACCGGACCGTGCGGGACCGCAGGCGACCCATCCTGGTGGGAGCCCTCGTCCTCGCCGTCGGATCCGCGCTCCTGGTGCCCCGCGTCCGATTCGATCAGGACGTGATCAACATGAGCGACCCGGAAGCCGAGTCGGTGGTCACCCTGCAGGAGCTTCTCGACGATCCGAACACGGCCGTGAGAGCCGTGTCGATGATGGAGCCGGATTCCGCGCGAGCCGCGACGGTGGCCGGGCACCTCGAGGCGTTGGACGTGGTCCGCGGGACCCTCACCTTGAACAGCTTCGTGCCGGCGGACCAGGACGAGAAGCTCCCGATCATCGAGGAGATTGCCGCCGATCTCGGGCCCGCCCCGGAAGGGCAGACGGCGCCCGAAGCGGGAGCGGCGGCGGACGACGCGGAGTCCGCGTACCGGGCGCGCCTGGCCGCGGTGGACCGCCTCCGTGAAACCGCCTCGCGGCTCTACCTCGATGGCGACTCGACCACGAGCGCCGCGGCCGGTCAGCTCCTGTACCTGGTCGACGCCTGGCGGAGCTCGCTCGAGGCCTGGCCCGACCCGACCCGTCGCTCCATCGCGGCCGGTCTCGAGGAATCGCTCGTCGGCTCGCTGCCGTCGGTGCAGCGCTCGTTCCGGAAGGCGCTCGGCGCCCGTCCGGTCACCCGGGCGAACCTTCCCTCTTCGCTTCGCGAGCGGTGGGTCACCGCGGACGGAGTCGAGCGGGTGCAGGTGCTTCCCGCCGACCGCCTCGACACGCCCGCCCGGCTCCGCGAGTTCGTCGAGGCCGTACAGGCGGAGGAACCGGCGATCACCGGGATGCCCGTGGAGAACCTCGAGCTGGGAAAGGTGACCGTGAGGGCCTTCCAGCTCGCGTTCGGGCTCGCTCTTCTCGCCACTGCGGTGACGCTTCTCCTGCTGCTCGGTGACGTCCGGGCGAGCGCCATGGTGATGACCTCGCTGATCCTCGCCACCCTGCTCACCGGGGCGGCCGCGGTAGTCTGGGATATCCCGTTCAACATCTCCAACATCATCACGCTCCCGCTTCTTCTGGGGATCGGGGTCGATGCCGGCATTCACATCGTTTACCGCAAACGGCGGGCGCCCCCGGGCGATCCCGCCCTGCTGGACACGGCCACCGGGCGCGCCATCCTGTACAGCGCGGTCACCACCATGGCGGGTTTCGGAAGTCTCACGCTCGCCAGCCACCGGGCGATCTCCGGAATGGGCTCGCTTCTGCTGGTCGGGATGACGAGCGTGCTCCTCTGCACCCTCATCATCCTTCCCGCGATCATGGGGAAGGAACGAGCCTGATGCCTCGGGACCGCTGGCTTCGGGACCTGGTCGCAGGATTCCTGTTCGCGGGATTTCTGTTCGCGGTGCCGGCGGCGCCCCTCCTGGCACAGGAGTCGGGGAGCCGGTGCTGCACACGGTTCGACTACTTGCTGGAGAAGACCATCTTCAAGGTCGATGCGGTGCGTCTCGAGCTCGCCGTCACGGACCGGACGCCCGCGCGGGTCGCCGCTCTCGTGGCCCGCCGCGCAGAGTCGCGGGCCGTCCGGGACTCGATCGCTGCCGAGTACCTCGCCGCCACCGGGGTCATGGTCCGGTTCACCTTCGAGCGCTCCTTCGGGCTCGAGCGGTTTCTGAGAGCCAACCGCGACGTGATGGAGGGCCTCGTGGACGCGGGGATCCTCAGTTACGAGGAGTTTCTGGAACTCGATGCGGAGAACGTCGAACGCTTCCAGGTGCTGGCGGAGGCCGGGATCCAGGACGGAGACCGGCTCGAGCACCGGATCGACGGCGAGCGGGTGACGACCCGGTACGTGGACGTGGGAGGCGAGCTCCGCATCGATGAGGTGCAGGTGGGGGACGCGGAGAGACGCGCCCTTCTCGGATCTCTGTTCGGGCCGAAGTCGGACTTCCGGGGCGGCCTCGTGGACCAGGTGCTGGCGCGAGCCGGGCTCGAGCCGAGTCGGCCCGCGCCATGAGCGAGGCCGTCAGGGCGCCGGCCACCGGCGCGGCGCAGCCGCTCCGTCAGTAGGCCTTCAGCTCCTCCATCGCGGCGGCGAGATCCGGCACCTGAGGCAGGATTTCTTCCTCGAGGCGGGGCGCGTAGCCGACGAAGGTGTCCGTGGCCGCGACGCGGCGAACCGGGGCGTCGAGCCACTCGAACAGCTCGTCGGCGATCCGGGCCGAGATCTCGGCGCCCCAGCCCCACGACTTCGAGTCCTCGTAGGCCACCAAGACCCGGTTGGTGCGCTTCACGCTTTCGGCGATGGCTTCCATGTCCACCGGGTTCAGGGTGCGGAGGTCCAGTACGTCCGCCGAGATCGGACGGCCCTCCCGCTCCAGTGAGCGCAGGGCCTTGCGAGTGCGTTCGACCAGGGCGCCGTACGTGACGACCGTGAGCTCGTCTCCCTCTTCCACCCGGTTCGCCCGACCGAACGGGATCATGTAGTCGGGCCCCGGATAGCGACCCTTGTTGTAGGTCTGGCGGTACAGGTGCTTGTGCTCGAGGAACAGCACCGGGTCGTCGCACCGGATGGCCGTGCGCAGCAGGCCGTTCGCATCCTCGGCGTTCGAGGGGCATACCACGTACATCCCGGGCGTCTGCGTGAACAGCGTCGCGCCGGTCTGGGAGTGATACATGGCGCCACCGGCCAGGTATCCTCCGTAGGTCGTCCGCACCACCACCGGCGCCTTGAAGGCGCCGCCGGACCGCCAGCGCATGGTGGGCACCTCGTTCCGGAGCTGGTGGAAGGCGGGCCAGATGTAATCGAAGAACTGGATCTCCACCACCGGCTTCAGTCCGCGCATCGCCATGCCCACGCCCCGGCCGACGATGTTGGCCTCGGCGAGCGGGGAGTTGAACACGCGCTCGGACCCGAACTCGCGCTGCAACCCCCAGGTGACCTTGAACACTCCGCCCTTCCCCTTCACTTCCTCCAGGTACTCCTCGCGGGACACGTCGGCCACGTCCTCGCCGAACACGACGATGCGAAGATCGCGGCGCATCTCGTCGCGCATGCAACCGTTCAGCAGGTCCACGACCGTGGTCGGGTCTCCCTCGAAGTCCGGCTCGGTGGAGAAGGCGTCCGAGGTCGCGTCCACGTCGGGTGAGAACAGGTGATCGTACACGGTCTCGGGACCGGGCTGCGCCTGCTCCGCGGCCCGCTCGCTCGCCTCCACCACCGTGGCGTCCACCTCTTCCCGCAGGGCTTCGAGCTCCTCCTCGGTGGCGATTCCGGCGCTCACCAGGAACGAGGCCATGTTGGGGATCGGATCGCGGGCCTCCTCGGCCTCACGCTCCGCGTCCGGCTTGTACATCCGCTCGTCGTCCGACATCGAGTGGCTGTACGGGCGGGTCACGTGCGCGTGGACCAGGGCGGGGCCGCGTCGGCCGCGGCAGTGCTCCGCGGCCCTCCGCATCGCCCCGTAGGAGGCGATCGGGTTCGTGCCATCCACCTCGATCACGAGCAGGTCGGGGAAGCTCGACACCAGCTTCGAGATGCTGCCCCCCGCCGTGTTGACCTCGACCGGCACCGAGATGGCGTACCCGTTGTCCTCCACCAGGTAGATGACGGGGAGCTTCAGGTTGGAGGCCGTGTTGAGCGACTCCCAGAACTCGCCCTCGGACGTGGTGCCGTCCCCGGTGGTGACCAGCGCCACCTCGTCGTCGTGAAACTCGACTCCGGCGTCGGCGAGGCCGAGAGCCTCGGCCCGCACGCCGGCCTCGGCGCAGCCGACGGCCTGCAGGAACTGGGTGCCCGTGGGGCTGGATACGCTGACCAGGTTGTGATCCGCGTGACCCCAGTGCGAGGGCATCTGGCGGCCGGCGCTCGCCGGATCCTCCGCCGCTCCGACTCCCTGGAGGAACATCTCGTACGGAGTGACCCCGAGCTGCAGAGCCAGGGCCCGGTCGCGGTAGTAGGTGAAGAACCAGTCGTACCCCGAGCGCAGGGCCTTTCCGGCGGCGACACCGATCGCCTCGTGTCCGGCCCCACTGATCTGGAAGAAGATCTTCTGCTGCCGCTTCATGAGCAGCTCGCGGTCGTCGATTCGACGCGACGTGTACATGGTGCGGTACATCGACACCAGGTCCTCGCGGCTCAGACCGACCGATTCGGGCTCCGGCACCCGGTCCTCCAGCTGTTCCATCGGTGTCGCCATTCCCACCTTCCGCTTCGCGCCGGCGTTCGTCCTCATCCCGGTGACGATGCCCCGGAGTTCACCGGCGTCGTTCCTTTTCGTAGAGCGCCCCAACATAGCGCGTGCGCCGAGCACGTTCCAACCGACGGCGGGCATGGGAAGCCCCACATCTTTCCGACCCGGACTTCCCTCGTGCAGTATGGTGGGGGAACGCTGGAGGATCTCGGCAGGGAATCGTCATGATCGCTTCGGAATCGCCGCCGCGTCTCGCGGCCATCGATGTCGGCACCAACTCGATCCGCCTCGTGGTGGCGGAAGCGGACAGCGCCGCCTCGTACCGGGTCCTCGACGAGGAGCGGGCGCAGACGAGGCTCGGCGAGGGACTGTACGAGTCCGGTTCGCTCGGTGAGGAGCCGATGCGTCGGTCCGTCGAGGCCATCGACCGGATGCGCGCGCTGGCGGAGAGCATGGGCGTCGAGGAAATCCGGGCGATCGCCACCGCGGCGGTGCGCGAGGCCGGCAACGGCGAGTCCTTCCTGGCGGCGGTCGAGTCGGTCGCCGGACTTCGGCTCCAGGTGATCTCCGCAGAGGAAGAAGCAAGGCTCGCGGTTCGCAGCGTCCGCAAGCACTTCCCCCTGTCCGACCGCCCGACCGCGCTCGTCGACATCGGGGGCGGCAGCCTCGAGCTGGTGCTGATGGCGGGCGGGATGATCGAGGCGATCCACTCCCTGCCACTCGGCGCCGTGAGGCTGACCGAGACGCACGTGCACGGAGACCCGATGTCCGCGGAGGACTGGAGGGAGCTGCGAAAGGCGATCGACCGGACGCTGCGGAAGCGACTGGGAAAGCCCCCGTTCACGACCCCGGTGATGATCGGAAGCGGAGGCACGTTCACGACGGTGGCCGCGATTTCGATGTTCGAGAAGCAGGGGGAGGCGGGCCCCGGCCAGGGTTATCGGCTCACCCGCTCCGAGTGGCAGGGGATCACCCGCCGGCTGCGGGACGCGCCGCTCGAGGTCCGCAGGAAGATCCGCGGCCTCAACCCCGACCGCGCGGACATCATCGTCGCCGGTGTCGCGGCGGTATCGAGACTGGCTCGCCACCTGGGTGCCCGGGACATCCAGATTCACGAGCGCGGGATCCGGGACGGTCTGCTGCTGACGATGATCGACGAGCGTCTGCCGGGGGGAGAGGTGCTCGACGCCGGCGACCGGCTCGAATGGGTCGTCCGGTTCGCCCGGCGCTGCGGAGCCATCGAGTCGCACGCGGGCCACGTGATGCGCCTGTCGTACGCTCTGTTCGATGAGCTGGAGGACCTGCATTCGCTGGGGCACGACGACCGGGATCTCCTCGGAGCGGCGGCGCTCCTGCACGACGTCGGTCACCTGATCGGCCACTCGAAGCACCACAAGCACGCCTACCATTTGATCATGCATGCCGATCTGCCCGGTTTTTCGGCCCGCGAGGTGGAGGTGATCGCGAACGTGGCCCGCTACCACCGGCGGTCCCATCCCCGAAAGAAGCACCCCAACTTCGCGCGGCTCGACCCGGCGGACCGACGGCGCGTGCGGGCGCTGAGCGCACTCCTGCGCATCTCGGCCGGACTGGATCGCACGCATTCGCAGAGCGTGCAGGGTGTGACGGCGAGGACCGGGAACGGCCGCGTGTGGCTCGGAGTGGAGGCGGAAGCCGATCCCGAAGTCGAGATGTGGGACGCGAGCCGGAAGACGGAACTGTTCGAACAGGTGTTCGGGGCCGAGGTCGAACTCGAGTGGGTGCCGGCCACGAGCCGGATTGCGGAGGCCTCTGCCGGCGGCTGATCGGACGAAGCCAGGGCCGCCTTCCGCGAAGCGCCGGTACCGCCGCGCCGCTATTCCTCGGAAGAGACCTCGTGGGCCCGGATCCCGCGCGGCCGGCGGCGCTTCAGGCGGGTCGCCTCCCAGTAGTTCTCCTCCGCCCACCGCACCAGCTCGGACTGCGAGCTCCGGCGGTCCCGGTCTCCCCCCGGCTGGCGCTGCTCGTAGCTTCCGTCCGGACGCATCTCCCACGCGGAGCGCCGGTCGGCGAGCTGAGTGTCGAGGATCAGGCGAAGCTCGGCGCGAAGCTCGGGGTCCTCGACGGGCGCCAGGATCTCGACCCGGCTCCGGAGGTTTCGTCGCATCATGTCCGCCGAGCCGATGTAGTACTCCTCCTCGCCCCCGTTTCGGAAGTAGTAGATCCGGCTGTGCTCGAGGAAGCGGCCCACCACGCTCAGGACGCGCACGTTCTCGGACAGGCCCGGAACTCCGGCACGAAGGCGGCAGGTGTCTCGCACCACGAGGTCCACGCGGACGCCCGCACGGGACGCCTCGTACAGGGCCCGGGTCACATCGGCATCCTCCAGTGCGTTGAGCTTCATCTGGATCAGGCCGTCGCCCTCCGCTTCGTGCCGGTCGATCTCCCTTCGGATCCGGTCCAGGATGGCCGGCTTCAGGATCTTCGGGGCCGGGAGGATCTTCCGGTAGTTGCGGCTCGGCTTGTACCCGGTCGTCAGGTAATTGAACAGCTCGGTCAGGTCGCTCCCGATCTCCGGATCCGACGTCAGCAGACCGATGTCCGCGTACTGGCGGGCCGTGCCCGCGTGGTAGTTGCCGGTCCCGATGTGGGCGTAGCGCCGCAGGCCGTCGTAGTCCTGGCGGACCACGAGAACCGCCTTGCAGTGCGTCTTGAGACCGACGACCCCGTAGGTGACGTGGATGCCGTACGCGCTGAGACGATTGGCGAAACGGATGTTGGCGGCCTCGTCGAACCGAGCCTTGAGCTCGACCACCGCGGTGACCTGCTTGCCGTTCCGCGCTGCCTCGATCAGGTAGTCCACCGCCTTCGAGTCCGCCGAGGTCCGGTAGACGGTCATCTTGATGCCGCGCACCTTCGGGTCCTCACCGGCCTCGCGCAGGAAGCGCTCCACCGAGGTCGAGAAGGACTGATACGGGTGGTGAACCAGCAGCGATCCGGCATCCCGGATCACGTGGAAGATCGAGCGGTCCGATACGATCTTCGGATGATCCACCGGGTGATGCACCGGGTCCCTGAGGTCCGGAGCATCGATCGCCGCGAACTGGCCCATGTCCGCGATTCCCAGCAGGCCGTCCACCTCGAACACGTCGGAGGTCTCGTCGAGGCCGAGCTCGGCCGCCAGCATACCCCGGTGCACCGGATCCATGCCCGGAGCGACTTCGAGCCGGACGATCGGGGCCAGCTTTCTCTGCCGGAGCTCGGTTTCGATCATGGCCAGCAGGTCGTCCGCCTCGTCCTCCTCCATCTCCGTGTTCGCGTTCCGGGTGACCCGGAACAACTCGCACGCGTCGACTTCCATTCCGGGGAACAGGAGGTCGAGGTTGGCGGCCATGACCTGTTCGAGCGGCACGAACGTCAGGCGATCGGGAAGCTGAAGGAAGCGCGGGGTGCCCGGCCCGACCGGCACCTTCACCCGGGCGAGCGACGGGAACGGATCTCCCGGGAGATGAAGCGTGACGAGAAGGTTCAGGGACAGGTTCGACACGAATGGAAACGGGTGTGCGGGGTCGGTGGCCTGCGGAGTGACCAGCGGGTAGACGTTCTCCACGTAATGCCGGCGCAGCCAGGTCCGGTCCTCCTCGCTCAACTCGTCATGGCTCGCGATTACGATGTCGTGCTCCGCCAGCCCGTCGACGATGGCCCGGAGCGTCGCCCTCTTTCTCGCCACCAGATCGCGTACCACGGCATAGCTCGCGTCGATCTGCTCCTGCGGAGTGCGGCCGTCGACGCTCAGGTCGGTGACCCCGGCGCCCACCTGCTGCTTGAGCCCCCCGATCCGCTTCATGAAGAACTCGTCGAGGTTCGAGCTCACGATGGCGACGAACTTGAGCCGCTCGAGGAGAGGCACGCGATCGTCCTCGGCCTCGCCGAGCACCCGGTAGTTGAAGTTGAGCCAGGTCAGCTCGCGGTTCAGGTACAGGGCCGGGTCGTCCAGCGCCACGTCGTCGTAGCGCTCGAGGGCCGGCGTGGGATCCGGGGGGGTCCGGTGTGCCGGCCGCCGATCCTGCGCTTCCCCGACCGCTTCGACGGCTCTCTCGCCCCCGGATCCGGCCCGCTCCCGGTCCGGCAGGATGCCTGTCTCCGGCGCAGTCTCCCGTGGACCCGCGGCCGGAGCGGCCACCGGCAGGGAGAACCCATCGTCGGGCAGACCGGCGGCAGCGGGTTCTCCGGACCCGGGTCGCCGCGGAGGCCGGAGGTGATCGGGCAACTCCACGTCCTTCCGGCTCTCCCGGCCACGCCCGGATCCGTTCCCTCCCGACGATCTCCCGAATTCCCTGTCGTCCATAGGCTTACCGATCCATGCCGGCCATTTGCGTTCCGTCGAGGTCCCGTAGCGGATAGTCCAGGGCCCTGTCGAGCGTCTCGCACAGGATGTCGAGAACCCGCACCCTGGCGAACCGCTTGTCGTCGCCTTCGACCAGGTGCCATGGCGCAATCGCCGTGCCCGTGAGCCGCACCATGTCGTCGACCGCCCTCTCGTAGGCCTGCCAGCGCTCGCGGTTCCGCCAGTCCTCGTCCGTGAGCTTCCAGCGCTTGTACGGCGTTTCCTCCCGCGCCCGGAAGCGGCGGTCCTGTTCCTCGGGGGTGATGTGGATCCAGTACTTCACGAGGATGGAGCCGTGCTCGACCAGCTGGGCCTCGAAATCGTTGATCTCGTCGTACGCCCTCAGCCATTCCTCGCGCGTCGCGAAGCCCTCCACCCGCTCCACCAGTACGCGGCCGTACCAGCTCCGGTCGAACACCAGGAAGCGCCCGGCGCCGGGCAGGTGGCGCCAGAAACGCCACAGGTAGTGGTGGTCGTTCTCTTCCTCGGTCGGCGCCGCGATCGAGACGATCTGATAGTCCCGGGCGTCGAGCGCCGGCGTGATCCGGCGTATCGCCCCGCCCTTTCCCGCGGCGTCCCATCCCTCGAACACGAGGATCGTGGACCGTCCACGCTCGCGCGCCGCCCGGTGGAGCTGGTTCAGCCGGGCCTGCAGTCGGGCGATCTCCCGTTTGTAGTCCGCCTTGTCGATCGCCCGGTCCGTGTCGAGAGCCGACAGGACCGTGACCGGGCGAAGCTCCGTGGACGCGGCGACCGCCGCCGCGTCGTCCGACGGGTCCCGGCCGGCCTTTCCCTGACGTGCCACGAGGTCCAATCGGCCGGCGATCCGGTCGCGGAGCGCTTCGCCTACGGCGAGGCTGCGGTAGTTCGCATCCGCGCCCTCCACGATCCGCCACGGCGCCCATTCCGTGTCGGTGCGCTCGATGATGTGCGCCGAGAAGCGGACGAAGCGGTCGTACATCGTCCAGTGCTCCCAGTCCTGGCGCGTCACCCGCCACCGCTGAAGCGGATCCGCTTCCAGTGCCTCGAAGCGCTCCTTCTGCGCCTCCCGGCCGAGGTGCATCCAGAACTTGAGGAACAGGTAGCCATCTTCCGCCAGCGTCCTCTCGAACGCGTTGATCCGGTCCAGCTGGCCGTTCAGCCCCTCGTCCGTCGTTTCGCCGTACACGCGTTGCAGCAGCGGGTCGGTGTACCAGGCGCTGAGGAAGAGCCCGATATCCCCGCGGGGCGGCAGGTCGCGCCAGAAGCGCCAGTAGTCGGGCCTCGCGACCTCCGCGGCGGTGGGTTCTCCGAAGGCGCGCGTGATGATCCCTCTCGGGTCCATCCACTCGTTGAGGAGGTTGGTGAGCTCGCCCTTCCCCGCTCCGTCCACGCCGGCGAACATGACCACGACCGGTACCCGGGCCTCCCGCAGCCGGGTCTGTATCTCGAGCAGCTCCTGGCGGAGCCGTCGCGCGCGCTTCTTGTACTCGGCCCGGCCGACGCTCGCACCGGTCTCCGCCGCCTCGAAGCGGGCGTGCGCCTCCTGGAACGGGGGAATGGGCTTCGACGGCGGCTTCGTCCGTGCACTCATGGACCGATCCTCAGCGCGCCAGGTTCACGTTCAGGTACTCCGGGTCTCCAGTCACCTCGCGCAGCACGTACGGCGCGAGCCAGTCCGGCGGCTCCGGCCGCGCATCCTCGGACGGCAGCTCGACCTCGGCGAGCACCAGGTCCCGATCGGTGAATTCGTCCACCTCCCAGGTCACCCCTTCGTCCGCGACCCGGTAGCGCCGCTTGGTCACGCGCCGGCCCAGGGTCAGCGGCCACAGGGCCTCGAAGGTGTCCCCGTCGGCTTCCTCCTGCAGCTCCAGCCGACGGATCCCCCTCCCGACCTTTACGGTCCGCTCGTGCCACTCGGCCTCCTTTTCCCGCACCCGGCGCACCCGCTCCTGAAGCTTCTCGCCCGGAAGGTAGCCCTGCTCGATCTCGCGGCACGGCTGGCCCTCGAGGGTCGGAGGAAGACCGGAGAGCAGGTATTTCCGCTCGATCTCGAGGCTCGCGGACCGTTCCGACGCCAGCGATTCACCGACGCTCTCGAGCGCCGCGAAGAACGGGGCCCGCCGCTCGCCGAGCCAGCTCTCCTCCAGTCGCTCGAACAGGGGTTCCTGCTCCGCCCGCAGCCACCCGCGGACCGTCCGAAGTCCCGGTGCCGCCGCCGCGGGGGCCGGCACGAGCCCGGCGCCGAGCTCGAGGCCCGCCACCAGCGAGTCCATCACGTGCCGATCGTGGAGGTCTCCGAGAAGATCCTGCAACTCCTCCAGCTCACGGATCCGATCGGGCGCTCCCGGTACCTCCGATTCGACCGGCTCGAGCAGGTAGCGCACCCGCTTGGCGCGGATCCGGGCCCGGTGAGCCTCGTCTTCGTCGTCCACGTCGTGCACGCGAGCGAGGGCGTCGTCCAGCTCGGCGGCGGTGTCGGTCAGCCGCCGATCCAGGGCGGCGGAGAACCGGAGCCCCTGGTCGAAGTCACCGGCCCGAGCCGTGGTCCTCAAATCGTCCAGTCGGCGGCGGAGCTTGCCGTCGAGCGCTCGCAGCCGGTCCGGCACCTGATCCAGGACCCGTTCGCGCTCCACTTCGAGGCGTCGCTCGAGCTCGAGCCGCAGCCACTCGATCCCGATCGCGTCGCCGATCGTCGCGTCCAGCTGCCGGGCCTCGAGCCACGCCAGCTGCACCTCGGCATCGCGGCACGCGTTGGTCGAGGAGGCGAGCTGCCGAATCCGCCTTCTTCGCTTGCGGGGCACGGCGGCCGCGAGGAAGGGAGCGTACGCCCGCAGATGGCTCCGCAGGCGACGCAGGGCGACCCGGACGTCGTGCAGGGCCTCGGCATCCTCGGGATCCTGCAGACGCGCCGCCGCTTTCTTCGCCCGATCGAGGTGGGCGAGGGTGACCTGGATCGCTCCCTCCCAGGCGGAAAGATCCAGAAGGCCGCTCCGGTGAGGCTCCATCACCCGCGATCCCCGAGACGCCGGAGCTGGCCGGGCGCCAGAAACCAGTGAAGCCAGGCGGTCCCCGGCTTCGGCGCCCCTTCGAACTCCAGCAGCATGGCGGAGCCCTTCTTGACGATCGCGAAGTCGTGCCGCCCCCCGGTGAGCATCCAGGTCGCCCAGTCCGACATGTGCGGCTCGTGCCCCACGGCGGCCACCGTGTCGGTCGAGTCGCACTGCTTCAGCCAATCGAGGAAGTCCTCGCCGTCGCCGGTGGCCAGCGCCTCCGAGTGCTCGACCGGGAGCCCCCCGTACGCGTCGGCCACGATCCGGGCCGTCTGTTCGGCGCGCGTCAGTGGGCTCGTGACCAGCACGTCGAGATCGGGCACGAGGGACCGCAGCCCGGCTGCGCCCCTCGTCATCCGCTCCCGGCCGCGCTCCGTGAGCGGGCGGTAGTAGTCCGACTGGCCCGTGCGGGCGAACACGGCCCGGTCTTCGGCGATGGCGTGGCGAATCAGCAGCAGCTGCATCGGACATCCCGTGCGTGATGGCCGGCGAGGGTCGATTCCCCTGTACACCGGGGGGTTGGAAGATGGGTCGGAGGAGACCGGATGTCGAGCGACCGACCTGCGATCGAGCCGCAGGGCTCGGCCGGACGCCGTGGGAGCCGCGAAGCTCAGAAGAAGGCGGTCAGGGACACGTACAGGCTCGACGGGACGATTCCGTATTCCGAGCCGGGCAGGGTGATGAGGCCCCCGGGAACCGGGCCCGGGAGAGCCAGCACTCTCTCCTCCGCCCCGATCCCGAAGAACAGGCCGCCCCGCAGGTAGGCCTCGTTGGACAGGGAGTAGCTGGCGGCCGGTGAGAGGAGGAAGCTCCCGTCATCGACGTTCCACGTGGTCAGCCAGTCGGCCGTCCACAGGGGGGTGACCTGCCACGAGGCCTGGATCGCCGCCTCGTTCCGGCCGATCACCTGCATCTCGCCGCGCCGGTAGGGCGCCGAGATACGCACCTCCGGATAGGCGACCGGGTCCGTGGCACCGTACCCGTCGCGCTGGTACTCGAGCACCAGGTACAGGTCCCGGCCGGCCAGGGAAAAGCTGCGGTCCACGCCGACGGCGAAACGCAACACATCGTCCGGCCACCGAAGCTCGGCCTCGCCCCGGAAGGCGGCGCCGGCCGCGGTGAGCGTGGCACCGACCGATGCCGCGCCTCCGTCGTACAGCACGCCGGCCCAGCCGGATATCTCCCACGGGCCCGTCGCCGTCGTGATGCGCCCGAGCGCCGTCATCAGGGTGCCCTCGTCGGTGTCCGCGGGCCGGACCACGAAGTCCAGCTGCGTGAACGCGCCGGCAAAGCCCTGCACCCGGAGGGCGTCGACGCCTCCGCGGTACTCGCGGAATGGATCGGCCGGGTCGAAGGGAGAAAACGGGTCGGCGGGGGTGAAGATGAGCGAGGTGGCCCACGAGATCGCCTGCCGGCCCGCGGTCACCGAGGCATCCGGGCCGAGCGGCGCGGTGAAGGCGAGTCGATCGAACCGGTGCCGCCACAGGCCGTGATCCCAGCTCTCGATCGTCCACTGGAGCGGCATCCACTCGACGCTGGTAGAGCTGTACCCGAGCGAGTTCCCGAACGCGAGGAGAGGATCGGTCACCAGCTCGAGGCTCTGTTCGTACGCGACATCGAGCGCGAAGGGCCCGATATCGGGCTCGAGCATGAGGCGGAGGCGCTGCAGGTCCGTGGCCCCGGAGGGCGTGAACGGTCCCTCGAGCGCCCCGGTGGCCACGTTGAGGTAGTAGCCGCCGAAGCCCAGCTCGTCCCGCAGCGACTGCGCCGGCATGACTGGCGGCCGCAGGAGAGCGGCGAGAAGCAGACCGAGCGCGAGCCGGAGAGTCGCGACCGTCCGGGGCCGGCATGCCTTCCGCCCCGCCAACGCCCGGGGCCCGAGCACGATCAGCCTCGCCGGTCGTCGTCCACGATCGCGCCGTCCACCAGTCGTACGACGCGCCGGGCCCGCTCCATCAGGCGGGTGTCGTGGGTCGCGAACACGAAGGTGGTGCCGAGGTCCCGATTGAGCTCCGCCATCAGGTCGATGAGCGCCGTGCTGGTGGCCGTGTCCAGGTTCGCCGTGGGCTCGTCGGCCAGCACGAGGGCCGGCTCCCCGACCACGGCGCGCGCGACCGCGACCCTCTGTTGCTGCCCGCCCGAAAGCTTGCCGGGCCGGCGGTCCTCCAGGCCCTCGAGACCGATACGGTCGAACAGGGTCTCGACTCTCCGGCGCCGCTCGTCCGGCGGAACGTCACGCAGCAGGAGGGTGAACTCGGCGTTCTCGAGCGCCGTGAGCACCGGCAGGAGGTTGTAGGCCTGGAACACGAAGCCGAGCCGTTCGAGACGAAGGTGGGCCAGCGCCTTCTCGGACATCTCCGTGATGTCGCGCCCGTCGATCCACACCCGGCCCTCCGTCGGCCGGGTGAGACCACCGAGCATGTTGAGCAGGGTGGTCTTTCCGGAGCCGGACGGGCCCGCGAGAACGACGAACTCGCCGGGCTCGATGGTGATCGAGAGATCCCGGACGGCTTCCACCCGGATCCCGTCGTGCGCGAACACCTTCCACAGCCCCTCGGTCCGCACCGCGGCCGTTCCGGCGTCGTCCGCCGTGGCGATCGCCACCTCGCCCGTCCTGCGCTCGTGGTCGCTCATGGGTCTATTCCTCGAACTTCATGGCCTCCGCCACATCGATCCGCGTGGCGCGCCAGGCCGGGTAGATCGATGAGAGAGAACCGATCGTCAGGATGAAGAACAGGCTGAGAAGGATCTGATTCCACGCGAACCGGGGCACGATCACCGGATCGATGACCACCCCGGCGGCCTCCATCTCCATGTCCCACAAGGCCGAGAAGTCGAGGCCGTTCCGGAAGAAGCCCCACACCACCGCCGCCCCGATCGCCATCCCGACCACCCCGCTGATCGCGGTCAGGATCATCCCCTCGATGAACACGACTTCGCCCACCTCGCGGCGCTCCAGCCCGAGGGCGCGGAGAACACCGAACTCCCTCGTCCGGTACATTACCGACATGAGGATCGTGTTCACGATCGCGGTGGCCGCGATCACGAACAGCACGAGGTGAAAGACGTAGTCCGCCCAGTCGTCCATGCGAACGGCGGCGTTCAGCTCGGGCATCGATTCACGCCAGTTCAGCACCACGGTCTCGTCCGACCCGTCCGCCAGCGCCTGGCCGAGCGCCCGCTCAACGGGCGCCACGTCACGGCTCTCGCGAAGCAGCAGACCTTCTTCGGTCACCGAGCCCGGCACGCCGAGCCACTCCTGGGCCGTCGACAGCGGCATCTGGACCAGGCCCTCGTCCATCTCCGGGATCCCGCTCCGGAAGGTGCCGGCGACCCGCACCATCTGACCCGAGATCTCGCCGCTCGCGTCCTGCGCCGTGAGCACGAACCGCGAGCCCTCGTCCAGGTCGAGCCGTTCGGCGAGACGCGCTCCGATGTAGGCGTGGAGCCGATCGTCAGGCTGGAGCCACCGACCTTCCTCCAGCTTCTCATCCAGGGCGGAGAAGTTCCTCTCGAGCTCGGGATCGATGGCCATGATCGCCACCGGCAGAGCGGCCTCCGTCGACGAGGCGAGGCCCTGCACGGTGAGGCGGGGCGCGGCGGCGATGAGGCGTCTCTGGATCACCGGCTCCTTAAGGGCCTCCTGGACGGCCGCGCGGGCCGCGGGCGACAGCCGGTACTCGAGGGTGCGGCGCGTGGCGTACTCCGGCGCCTGCACGCTCACGTGCCCGCCACCCATCCGGACCCCGGCGGTGATCCAGTCCTCGTGGCCGCCCTCGGCGATCGTCCGGGAGAACATCAGGAGCGCCATCGCCAGCACCATCGCCGAGCCGCTCAGAATGGTGCGCCGCTTCTGCCTCCACAGGTTGCGGAGAGCGAGGCGCAGTCGGATCCGCCCGCGCGCGCTCATCGGCCCGCCAGGGTATCGGCCGGCGGGATGCGGGAGCTCCGGTACGCCGGGTAGAGGGCCGCCGCCAGCGCGGTGAGGAACATCGCGCCGGCCGTGATGAAGATCATCGAGGTGGGCCATTCGACCCGCAGGATCGGCCGCATGAGGCCGCCGGCCATGGTGAAGCCGCCGTACACCCAGGACATGTCCGGAGGCGAGGCGCTCCACCAGGCGAGGATCGGCAGGGTGACCGCGAGGCCGGCCGCGAGGGCGACGGCGCCGAGCACCAGCGCCTCGGCGAACACGGAGCGCACGATGAAGCCGGGGCCCCCGCCGAGGGCGAGCAGGACGGCGAACTCGCGGCGCCGCTCGTACGAAGACATCAGCATCGTGTTCGCCACTCCCCAGATCGCCATCCCGAACACGAACAGGATCAGCATCCACTCCATGCTGTTCACGAGCCGGGCGTACTCGACCATCTCGGGCCGGAACTCCGTCCAGGAGCGAGCGATCACCGGAGCGCCCGTCTTCTCCAGGCTGGTCTTCAGATCCGCGGCGGCCGCGTCCGCCGCCCAGGGATCGTCCACCCGGGCGGCGATCTCGTGGACCCGCGCCGGCGCCAGCGAGACGAGCTCCTGCACGACGTCGATCGGGGCGACCGCGAACCCGAGATCGAGCTCGGTGATCGTGGTGCTGAAGATGCCGGAGACGATGAACAGGTCGTTCCCGAGCGATCCGTCCGCTCCCGGCGCCACTACCACGACTTCCTCCCCGGGCCCCACCTGGAGCTGGCGGGCCATCTCGCGTCCGATCACCATTTCGTACTGGCCGGGGGTCGGAGGCCGGCCCTCGTCGATGTGCTCGAGAAGGCGCGACACCAAGGGCTCGCGGGCCGGATCCACGCCGAGGATCATCGCGGCGGCGGTCGCCTCCCCGGTGCTCACCAGGCCGCCCGCGTACACCCGCGGCGCCGCAGCGGAAATCCGTGGGTCCGCCTCAACTTCCATCACCAGAGCATCGACGTCGGCGCCCTCGCGGCCCCCGATCGTCTCGTAGATGCCGCGGTCGGGAAGGTAGTCTTCGGCAAACACCTGGAGCTGACCCGTGAGCATGCCGGTGCCGTTGTCGATCATCTCGGACACGAGGCCGCGAGACAGCCCCGCCATCACCACCACGGCCAGGTATCCGAGGGCGAGCCCGATCACGGTGATCAGGGTGCGGCGCCGGTTGCGCCCCAGGTTCCGCCAGCCGATCCGCCACGACGCGCTCATCAGGTCACCCCGCGTCCCTCAGGCGTCGAAGCGAGAAGAAGTCCTCGTCCAGGTCCACGTCGAACTCGAGCTCCGAGTAGCGGATCTCGGTATACTCGTCCGGCTCGTCCTCCGGCACGACGCGCATCGCCGCGGGAACGAGGCGACCGCCCATCTCCTGGTAGTCGAAGAAGGTCATCGTGCGGACGAGCTCGCCGTCCTCGTCGTAGTACTTCGCCCACACGGGCATCGCGTCCACCTTCCGGATCCGGTAGGCGATCCGCCCCCACACGACCGGGGCCTCCGGCCGGGGCACGAGGTCGAACTCCCACACTTCGACGCCGTCGCGGTCCCCCTCGTAGGCGAGGCTGATGTCGTAGTCCTCGACGAGGCGGCTCTCCTTCACCAGGTCGTCGTTCGTGAAGTGAGAGCCCATCCACGAGGCACTCATCAGCGACGCCGGGATCTTGATCGTCCGGTCGACCCGGGGGAGGTAGTTCCAGATCTCGTTCCCGACCTTCAGGGTGGCGGTGCCGGCGTCCTTGCGAGGGGAGAGGATGCGGACGAGGGCGTACTCGGTGCCGAGCGACCACACCTTCATCTCCATCGAGCGGCTCCAGTGCTCGGTCACGACCTCCATCGTCACTTCGCCGACGCTGGACTCTCCGCGCATGATCCGGTCGACGCAGTCCACGATGTCGGCGGGATCCGACAGGCCGGTGCATTCGATCGTCTGGGCGGTCGCGGTCGTGGCCGTGGCCAGAGCGGCCGGTGCCATCCACGCCACGGCGATCGCGACGCCAGCGAGCCGCGTCTTCATCCCTTCACCTCCTTCCACCGCTCGAGCAGCTCCTCGACCTGCTCCCCCATGAACAGGTAGAAGTCGAGCATCCCGGTCAGCCTCTCACGGGCCGGCGAGGGCTCCTTTCCGACCGCCTCGAGGCCTTCGGCGGCGAGGCCTGCCAGGGAGTGGAGCACGCTCACTTCCAGAGCCATTACGCTCTCGAAGGCGTCGGGGGCCATCTCGTAGTAGTCCTTCCGATCCCCTCGGATCCCCACGCGCCGGGCCATACCGAAGTTCTCGCAGCTGCGGGCGCTGGTGCTCGCGGTCGCCTTGCTCACGTGAAGGCGCTCGACCATGTCGTCGAGCGACAGCGGCCCCTCGGCCACCATCAGCAGGCCGAGCACGCGGCCAAACGAGCGCGGCAGGCCGAGCCGCTCGAACGCGAGGCCCATGCGCTCGATGAACTGATGGATCTCGGGGTGCTGCATCCTCGACTCTCTTCGAACGAAGGCGAAGCCCTGCTCCCAGTACGTTACCCGTTTAGAAAATTCAGTCAATACTGAACGATGTGAACAAATGGTGAGCCTCTCAGGACCGCCCCTCACAAGATCCAGCAGCCCGCTTCAACCCTTCTCCGCCCCGCCGTGTCTACCCTACGGATAGGCGTGAATCGTTCCTCACCCGCTGAAAGCGAGCCGTCTCCGTGATCGCAGCGTTCTTCTCCGACCTCCGCTTTGCCCTCCGCCAGATGCTCAAGAAGCCGGGATTCGCGGTCGTGGCCATTCTGACCCTCACCCTGGGCATCGGGGCGAACGCCGCGATCTTCAGCGTGCTCGACGCCGTGGTCCTCAGCCCTCTTCGCTTCCCGGAGCCGGATCGGCTGGTTCGGATCTACGAGGCGGACCGGGAGAGCCCGGCGGCCGGCATCGGATACCTGACGGTGCCCGACTTTCTCGACCTGCGGCGCGATACGCAGGGCATCGAGACGCTGGCCGCCATCTACACCTATCGGGAAGCCGGACGCGACCTCACGGACGGCGAGGTGCCGCAGCGCATCCGCGTGCTCCCGTCGAGTAGCGGCTACTTCGATGTATGGGGCGTGTCGCCGCTTCTCGGACGGGGCTTCCGCGAGGAGGAGGAGCGGGAGGACGCGAACGTCGTCATCCTGAGCTACGGCTTGTGGCAGTCGCACACGGGCGGGGACCGGGACGTCCTCGGCACGACCCTCCGGCTCGACGGAGAGACGTATACCGTGGTCGGGGTCGCGCCAGCCGGCTTCCGGGACGTGATCGCGGGGGACGTCGACGCGTGGGTACCGCTGGACCTGCCGGAGGGCGAGTACTCGCGGCAGAACCACTTTCTCACGCTGATCGGCCGGCTCGATCGCGACGTGACCGTCGAGCAGGCGGGCACCTACGTGGCCGCCGTGAACGCTCGCCTCGTCGAGCAGTATGACGAGATCCCGGACTCGCAGCTCATGCGGGTGGTATCGATCCACGACGACGTCGTCGGCACGGCGGACACCATGCTCCGGATCCTGATGGGCGCGGCCGGCCTGGTGCTCCTCATCGCCTGCGTAAACGTCGCCAACCTGTTCCTCGCTCGCAGCCTCGGCCGGAGGCGGGAGATCGCGATCCGCTCGGCGCTCGGCTCCGGACGGGGCCGCCTGGTGCGCCAGTTTCTCGCCGAGAGCCTGCTCATCGCCTCGCTGGCCGGCGTGGCGGGTCTCGCGGCAGCCCACCTCGGGGTGAGGTTCCTGCTGTCCATCAGCCCCGACGCGGTGGCTCGGGCACAGGAGGTCGGCGTCGACGGACGGCTCCTGGTGTTCGCGGCCGGAGTCACCGTTCTCACGGCCCTGCTGTTCGGGCTGCTGCCGGCCCTCCGGGGATCGAGGGTGGATCTCACGGCGGACCTACGGGAGGGCTCCCGGGGACTGGCGGGAGGACGCGCTTCGACCCGGATCCGGACCGCGCTCGTGGCCGCGCAGGTCGCGCTCGCGCTCGTCCTTCTGATCGGAGCGGGACTCCTGGTCAAGAGCTTCGCCGCCCTGCAGGGGCAGGATCTCGGGTTCGATCCATCCGACCTGGTAACGTTCGAGGTGCACCTTCCCGAAGCGCGGTACGAAGACCCGGCGCTGAGGGTGGAATTTCACAAGGAGCTTCAGGAGCGCCTGCGGGCGATCCCGGGCGTCGAAAGCGTGGCCGCTACGTCGTGGCTCCCGGCAGCCGGACCGTACCACGACTGGGGCTTCCGCTACGAGACGGCGGACGGGGCCCAGGACTGGGAGGGCGCCCAGATGCGGATCATCGAGGGCGACTACTTCGAGACGATGGGGATCCCGCTGCTCGCCGGCCGCACCTTCGATGAGGGAGACGACGAGGACGGCCCTCCCGTGATGATCATCAGCGAGACGGCGGCGGGGATCGCCTTCCCCGGCCAGGAGGCGGTGGGGCGCCAGTTCTACTCGGCCGACACGGTTCGGACCGTTGTGGG
>NZ_JBZQEK010000193.1:0-8710 GCF_058719085.1 Candidatus Benthicola sp. | reverse complement strand
TTCGGCATCAACGGGATCTCCTCGATCACGCCCTCCGCAGCGATGAGGGTCAGCTGATTCGTTTCGCTCTCCGGTCCGCGATCCTCGCGGCCCGCCTCGTTCACCGCCATCAGGTCGACGCCCTTCTCCCTCAGCTTCCGGCTCGCCGCCTCTACCGCGTCCTCCGTCTCGAGGGCGAAGCCGACGGTGAACACACCGAGCTCCTCCCGCAGCGCACGGGTCGAAGCCAGAAGGTCGGGACCTGCCTCGAGTCTCAGCTCCAGGGCGCGCTCTTCCGCACGCTTGATCTTGACGGCGGACGGGCTGGCGACCCGGTAGTCGGATACGGCCGCGGCCATGATCAGCACGTCGGCGCCCTCCAGCTCCCGAACCAGGGCCTCTCCCATCTCCTCGCTCGTCTCCACCCTGATGCAGCGCGCCCCGAACGGCGGATCGACCGAGATCGGTCCCGAGATGAAGACCACGTCCGCTCCCCGCAGCCACGCCGCCGAAGCGAGGGCGCTTCCCATTCGCCCCGAAGAGCGGTTCCCGACGAAGCGGACCGGATCCACCGGTGCGATCGTAGGACCTCCGGTGACGACCACCTTACGCCCTGCAAGCGCCGAATCGCTTCGGAGGACCCGCGCTGCCTGGAGAAAGATGTCGTCGGGCTCCGACATTCGACCCGGACCGTGCTCCCCCTCGGCCAGCTCTCCTTCCTCGGGACCGACGACGTGCACGCCCGATTCGCGGAGTACACGGACGTTGGCCTCCGTCGCCGGGTGCCGCCACATCCGCGAGTTCATCGCCGGACAGACGAGCACCGGACACGCTGCCGCCAGCAATGTCGATGTGGCCATGTCATCCGCCAGGCCGTGAGCCATGCGCGCCAGGATGTTCGCCGTGGCGGGCGCCACGACCGCGAGGTCCGCCTCCAGGCCGAGCTCGATGTGTGCGAGAGGCTCACTCCACAGATCGGTGAGTACCGGGCGGCCACTGAGCGCTTCGAACGTGGTGGTGCCCACCATTTTCTCGGCCGCATCCGTCATCACCACGTCAACCCGCGCCCCCGCCTGCCGGAATCGGCGGAGTAGAATCGCGCTCTTGTAGGCGGCGATTCCGCCGGAGACCACGAGCAGAACGCGCCGCCCCTCCAGCATGTCCCGACTACTCGTTGGAAGCGCCGCGCTTGCGGACCAGGCGGTATTCCAGCTGACCGGAGGACAGAGCGGCAAGCGCCATGGTGGTCAGCTTGTCGGCGCCGTACGGTGACCGCTCCAGCGGAAGGGCGTTCAGTTCACGGGCATACTTGGCAGCCACGAGCACCCCGAGGTACTTATCCGAGGCCGCCGGAACCAGGTCGTCGGGCGTAAACACCTTCATTCGCGTCTCGCTTCCTCCATTGCAGATGCTTCCAGCATCCGGTTCAAGGCTTTGCCGAGCGCCTCGACGCGATGCCTCGCGTCCGGGCTCAGCCGATGTACCCGGTGAGTCTCGGCCGCGACGATCGCCTCGACCCCGCTCACCGTGTCTTCCAGCTCATCGTTCACCAGCACGTAGTCGAAACGGTCGACTTCCGACAGCTCCGACAGCGCCGTCCGCATGCGGGTCCGAAAGGCCTCCTCGTCCTCGCTTCCCCTCCTTCGGAGCCGCTCCACGAGGGCCTCGAAGTCCGGTGGGAGGAGGAACACGGTCACCGAGTCCGGGTGCACGCGCTTCAACTGACGCGCTCCCTGCACGTCGATGTCCAGCAGCAGGTGAGCCCGCGCCTCCCGTGCGCGCTCCAGATTGGCTTTCGGTGTCCCGTACAACTGTCCATGTACCTCGGCCCATTCCAGGAGGTCCCCCTCTTCGATCATGCGCTCGAAGGTGGAGCGTGCCAGGAACTGATAGTCCCTTCCGTCCACTTCTCCCGGTCGGGCCGGCCGCGTCGTCGCCGAGACGGAGAACAGCAGATCCGACCGACGTCGGAGCAACTCGGTTCGAACGGTCGTCTTGCCACCGCCCGAGGGGCCGGCCAGCACGACCGCGAACCGGTGGAGGGCACCTGCCGTCACCGCCGCCTCACTCGACGTTCTCGTTCTGTTCCCGGAGGGACTCGAGCTCGTTCTTCATCTCGACGACGATCCGGGCGATCGAGGCGTCGTTGGCCTTGGATCCGATGGTATTGACCTCCCGCAACAATTCCTGGCCCAGAAAGCTGAGACGCTTGCCGACCGGTTCTTCGGCCGGACTCTCGAGCAGCTCATCGAAAGCGTCCAGGTGCGACCGGGCCCGCACGAGCTCTTCCGAGATGTCCCACTTGTCCGCGATAAAGGCGATCTCCCGGGCCAGGCGGTCCTCATCCACCTCGATGTCCGCGGCCAGCTCAGCGATGGATCGCCGCAGCCGCGACCGCTCGCGGTCGAGTCGGCCCGGCACCAGCTCCTCCACCTCCGACAGCCCCTCTCGAAGCGCCACGAGTCGGGCCGAGAGGTCCTCGGCGAGCCGCTCCCCCTCCCGATCGCGCATCGCGACCAGCTGATCGACGGCTTCCCGGGCGACCGTTCGCAGCACCTCGTCCGAGACCGCTTCTTTCGGGTCCGACGGAGCCTCGATCAACAGGCGATCGAAACGTCCGACCAGGCCGAGATCGATCTCGCCCGGGAGGTCGAAGGACTCCTGGACCCGACGAAGCGCCTCTACGTAGGCGCGAACACGCGCCTCGTCCAGCTGGTACTCGACCGGGACATTTGCCTCCCCGCCGGAGGCGCCGCCGAGCCGCAGCGTGACGTCCACGTGGCCGCGTCGCACCTGCGCGGCGATCGTGTCCCGGAGCGTTTCCTCCCATCGCTCGGCGCCCGGCGGCATCCGGAAGTGGATCTTCACGTGCCGCGAGTTGACCGAGCGTAGCTCAAGGCTCACGTCCACACCGCCGGCGGTCGCGGTGGCCGCCCCGAAGCCCGTCATGCTGCGTATCATTGGAACCGTTGAGTATAGCGTTTCAGGGTCAATTGAGGAACTCCCATTTGACTCCGAAGACCGACCGAAGCACCGGGAAGGTGAGCCCCGGGAAGTCCTCACCCTCGATCTGGGTCACGTTCTCGAACCGCCAGTAGACCCGCACCCCGAGGATGCGAACCATCAGGTTCCAGTCGATGTACTCGTATCCGGCCACGGCCACCGGCGCCTCACTGGGAGAGCCGGGCGCCGGCGAGCTGAGCATCGAGTCACGGTAGTTGAGCCCGAACGAGGCGCTGACCTCGAGCTCCTCGTCGAAGAACGAGTCGTGCCAGAAGAGCTCGGCCCGCGCGACCCCCGACGGCACGTAGAGCGGATCCTCGCCGTCGAGTACGTTCGCGTATCGATAGAAGCCCCGGACCTTCACCGGCGACACGGTCTCCCAGATCAGGTTCAGGGGGACGACGGGCGTTTCGAGCCCCACCTCGCCGATCCCGAGCTCGACGGCGCCCCCGGGGGCCGCCTCCCGGTCGAAGACGGCTCCGAAAGGCAGCTGGCGGGAGAGACTCTGGTATTCCGCCCTCCCCGAGATCGCGATCGGTCCCAGCTGCAGTCCGAGACCGGCGGCGGCCAGGTCGAACGACACGGAATCCGCCTGCTGCAGCGTCGGATAGGAGACTCCTCGCGTGCCGGTCGCTCCGTCCACGGTGAACGTGAGCCCGAGCGGCCGGGCGGCGGCCATGATCCCACCTCGCACCTCCGAGGCCGAGAACTCGTCCCAGGAGGCGAGCCGCGCCCCGAGGTTGACCGACAACCAGGGAAGAACCCGGTATCCCCCGTCCAGACCCACGTCGACGATGGGGAATACCGGATCGTCCCATAGAAGGAACGCCCCGCGGAACCACCCGCGATTCGTGTCTCCCGATAGCCGGAAGCCCCCGTTGGATACCTTCTGGACGCTCTCTCCTGCCTCGCTGAGACCCGTGGTGCCGGCAAACGCTTCCACCTGCAGGTGCTCTCCGAGGTTGCCCCGCCCCCTGAGGAAGAGCTCCGTGCGGTTGAGCTCGGCGGGCTCGTATACGGTGCGGTCCATCGACTCGGTCACCCAGTGGAGCTCGACACCGGACTCACCGCCCCCGGGGAGCCATTCCACCCGGCCCCAGAAGTTGAAGTCGTCCGAGGGGGTGTCCCCCCCCACATCGAGCAGGTCGATCGACGTCCCGACGTTGAAATCGCGACCGAGTCCGTTGCTGAACACGAGGCGCAACCGGCTGAGCCCCGGATCTCCCGTCCCCCCGGTGATTCGGGAGTAGGCCGAGCGCTTCTCCCGACGGAGCGTGGTCACTTCGGCGATCCAGCCATCCGCCCGACGCCTCACCCGCACGCTCTCGATGTTCGCCAGCGCGATCCGCGTCAGATCGACCTGCCCTGCGTCGACCGGAGTCAGCGGACGGCCGTCCATCGAGACCGAGAGGAAGCCGGGACCAAGAACGCCCTGCACTGCCTGGTGCGGACCTCCGAACCAGGTTGCACGGAGCGACGTGTACCCCGGCACCATCTCGGAGAGGAGGTCCTCCAGGGTCATCGCGTTCGAGCGGAGGATCCGGTCCCGGTCCCATTCGTACGAAGTCCACGACCATCCCTCGGAAGGCGGCCGCATCTCGGCGGCGATCTGCGCGAACGATTCTTCCGCGGCGGAATCGGCGAGAGTGCCGGTCAGATCCCCCTCGAACGGCACCACGGCCGAGTCCCGTGGGACCTCGGGCACCGGACGCTCCGGCTCCTGCGCCGGCAGGTCGAGCGCCAGGAGGAGACCGATTGCGAGCGAGAGCCCGATCCTCAGAGGCGACCTTGACCCGATACGACCCTCCGTGCGTCGGTCTTCAAGCGGGGTCCGCGGCGGACCCGCGGACCCCGCCCGCGGGCAGGCTCAGCCGGCTCGCATGTTCTCGATGATGCGGTCCCCGAACTGCGACGTCTTGGCCAGGGTGGCACCGTCCATCTGTCGCTCGAGATCGTAGGTCACGTACTTCTGCCCTACGGTGCGCTCGATTCCTGCCAGGACCGCCTCGGCTGCCTCGGGCCACCGCATGTACTCGAACATCATCACGCCCGAGAGGATGAGCGAAGTCGGATTCACCTTGTCGAGGCCGGCGTACTTCGGGGCGGTACCGTGCGTGGCCTCGAACAGCGCGACCTCGTCACCGATGTTGGCGCCCGGAGCCATCCCCAGCCCTCCGACCTGCGCGGCACAGGCGTCGGAGAGATAGTCGCCGTTCAGGTTGGGCAACGCGATGTAGTCGTATTCCGCCGGCCGCAGGAGAATCTGCTGGAACATGGCGTCCGCGATTCGATCCTTGATGACCAGCTTGCCCTCGGGCTGCTTCCCGTCGTAGGCGCTCCAGAGCTCCGTCTCGGTGATCGTCTGGTCCCCGAACTCATCCCTGGCCACCTCGTAACCCCACTCACGGAAGGCGCCCTCGGTGAACTTCATGATGTTGCCCTTGTGCACAAGCGTCACCGACTTCTTGCCGTTGCGCAGGGCGTCCCGGATGCACATGCGGACCAGGCGCTTGGTGCCGAATTCCGAGATCGGCTTCACCCCGATCCCGCTCTGCTCGCGGATGGAGCAGCCCATCTCGTCGTTCAGGAACGCCCGCACCTTCTCCACGTCCGCCGTGCCCGCCTCCCACTCGATGCCGGAGTACACGTCCTCCGTGTTCTCGCGATAGATCACGACATCGAGCTTGTCCGGAGCCTTCACCGGGGATGGCGTGCCCGCGATCCACCGGCTCGGCCGCACGCAGGCATAGAGATCCAGCTTCTGCCGGAGCGTCACGTTCAGCGAGCGGATCCCGCCCCCGACCGGGGTCGTGAGAGGCCCCTTGATGGCGACCGAGAAGTCACGGATCGCCTGAAGTGTCTCCTCCGGCAACCACTCTCCGGTGAGATCCAGAGCCTTCTCACCGGCGAACACCTCCATCCACTGGATCTTCCGGTCCGATCCGTAGGCGGCCCTGACCGCGCCGTCGAAGACCCTTACCGCCGCCGCCCAGATGTCCGGGCCCATCCCATCTCCCTCGATGAAGGGTACGATCGGGTGGTCCGGCACCTCCGGCCCTCCGGAGGTGAACTGTATGGAGTCGCCGTCCGGCACCTTCGCGTAACGATATTCAGAAGACATGTCTCATCTCTCCATGGACGACAGTGTTTCAACGTCTCTCGATGGGCACCCAGGCACGGTCCAGCTCACCCGTATACTCGGCCCGCGGTCGAATGAGCCGGTTATGCATATGCTGTTCCATCACGTGGGCGGCCCACCCGCCACTCCGTCCGACCGCGAACAGCGGCGTGAACAGATCGATGGGCAGGCCGAGAGAGTAGTATACCGTGGCGCAGTAGAAGTCCACGTTGCAGTGCAGGCCCTTGCGCTGAAGAAGCTCTTCCTCGAGCGCACGGGACACGGTGTACCAGCGTGTCTCCCCCGTCTCCGCGGAAAGGGCCTCCGCCATGCGCCTCAGGTGGGTGGCGCGAGGGTCCTCCACCCGATACACGCGGTGACCGAACCCCATGATCTTCTCTCCCCGCTCCAGAGCTCGATCCACGTACGGCCCCACCTGCTCGATCGAGTCGATCTCGAGCAGCATCCGCATGGCCGCCTCGTTCGCCCCTCCATGCAGCGAGCCCTTGAGCGCGGCGATGCCGGCCGTGATCGCCGAGTGCATGTCGGCCAGGGTGGAGGCGACGACACGCGCCGTGAAGGTCGATGCATTGAGCCCGTGGTCCAGGTAGAGGAGCCAGGATGTATCCAGGGCCTTCGCGGCCGCCTCGCCGGGGCGCTCGCCGGTGCGCATGTACAGGAAGTTGGCCGCACAGCCCAATCCCGGGTCCGGATCGATCGGCTCGAGGCCTTGTCGGAGTCGGTCGAAAGCGGCCACGATCGTCGGCATCGCAGCGACGAGGCGTCCGGCCTTCCGCAGGTCCGCCGGGTGGGAAACATCATCCGCCTCGGGGTCTGTCTGACCCAGCGCTGACACCGCCGTTCGGAGTGCGGCCATCGGAGAGGAATCGGGAGGCAGCGTTCCGAGGACCTCGATCACCGCCGGAGGCAGCGCACGGGCCGCCGCCAGGGTGCCCTCGAACGCGGTCAGCTCGATGGCCGACGGGAGTGCGTCGTACCAGAGCAAATACACCGCCTCGAGGTAGCTCGCGTGGGAAGCCAGCGCGTGCACATCGTACCCTCGATACCACAGCCGGCCGGCCGATCCGTCGATATGGCTGAGCGCCGATTCGGCCGCCACGACGCCCGCGAGCCCCGCGGAATTGCTCTTCCCTGTCATTGCGATCCCTGCCTGTCCGTCGCTTGAGTCTATGAAAAAGGGGCGCAACCCCGGGATTCACCGGTGTCACGCCCCTTGCTCGAACGGCCTTCGAGCCACCGCGTCTCTATCGAATCGCTGGATCCGGCTCTGCGACGCTGAATCGGCTCTTCAGGTCTTCCAGGCTCAAGCTCTCGAACGAGCCGGCCGGCAGTCGGATACGCCTCTGGGGCTGAGCCGGATCCGAGAAGCACACGAAGATCACGGACTCGTTGTCATCCGCCGTTCCGGACTTGTCGGGGTCGGGCCAGAAGACGTCTCTCGACGCGAGCCACGCCTTCCACCTTCTACCGCTGTCGTCCCGGAAGTGCTTGGTCATGCATACCTCGAAGTTCAGTCGAATACGAGTGCTGCAGGGCCCCCAAATATATCATCGGACAGCCTTTCTGTCCACCGGACGGAAACGGTATCGAATTTACATCATACAATTATCACTATACTGTTACAATACATTATTTTATGTGTACTCATACTGCCCCGATTCGTCCGGCCCCTGCGGCCGGTGCTTCCCTGCGGTCCCCCGGAGCCCTAGACTGCCCGGTGGATGGACGCTGGCCCTGTTCGCGCCACCTTCGTCAGAGGAGGACCGAATCATGATCTCGCGACCGGCACCCGCTCCGGCTCTTCTATCCGCCGTCCTGCTTTCGCTGGGCCTCTCGACCCCACCTGCCCTCCCCGCCCAGGATGCCGCCCGTCCGCTCCGCCCGGCCCACACCTATTCGATCGTGGCCCGAGATCCCGAGACGGGCGAGCTCGGCGTGGCCGTCCAATCCCACTGGTTTTCGGTCGGTTCCTCGGTCGTGTGGGCTCGAAGCGGCGTGGGCGCCATTGCCACCCAGTCCTTCATCGATCCCTCGTACGGCGCCAACGGATTGGTCCTGCTGGAAACGGGCAGGTCCGCCTCCCAGACGCTGGCCGGGCTCGTCGCTGCGGACGCTCATCCCGAAGTACGCCAGGTCGGGATCGTGGACGCAGCCGGGGGGACCGCGGTGCACACCGGGTCGTTGGCCATCGCGGAATCGTGTGACGTGGAAGGCGACGGATTCACGGTCCAGGCGAACTTGATGCTCCGTCCGACCGTCTGCGAAGCCATGGTCCGGGCCTACACCTCCAGTCCCGGAGATCTTGCCGAGCGACTCATGGGCGCGCTCGAGGCCGCCGAAGCCGAGGGAGGCGACATCCGGGGCCGTCAGTCCGCCGCGCTGCTGGTCGTCGCGGCCGAGCCATCCGGGAGGCCATGGCAGGACCGCCTCTTCGACCTCAGAGTCCAGGACTCCCGCGAACCGCTCGTCGAATTGCGCCGCCTGTTGTCGGTCGCACGGGCGTACCAGCACATGAACGAAGGCGACGAACAGGTCACGCGTGGCGACATCGATGCCGCTTTGGAGGAGTACCAGAAGGCGGAGGCGCTT
>NZ_JBZQEK010000192.1:0-8800 GCF_058719085.1 Candidatus Benthicola sp. | reverse complement strand
ACGCGCGCCATGCTCGGCTTCGGAGCGCCCGAAGCGGAGCTCGTGCTCTCGAGCTTCCTCGTCATCACCGTCCTGACGGTCACGGTCGGCATGCTGGCCGTGCACTGGTACATGCGGAATCGCCGCCTCGAAGACGTGGTGGCCCGTCTGCCGTGGCCCGTGGTGGGCCTCGCGTGGGCTGGAATGCTCTTCCTGATCGTGACCACTCAAGGAACCGGCAATGCCTTCATCTACTTCCAGTTCTGAGTCGGAGCCGGTCTTCCACCGGCGCATCCCGCAGGTCCGGTGGTCGGGCGCGGCGCTCCTCGCCGTCGTCCTCACGGCCGCCGGCATCGGGGCGTGGGAGGCGTACTGGCGGGTCGCGCAGGAGGTCGTGCCCTCGTACCGGAACAGCGACGGGCAGTGGGCCGACGTGCGCCGGCGGGTCGACGCGCAGGAGCCGAACGCGACGGTGTTCATCGGGTCCTCCCGGACGCAGTTCGACATCGACCTCGAGGTGTGGGAGGAGCTGACCGGGGTGCACGGAATTCAGCTGGCGCTCGAAGGCTCGAACCCGCTCCCTATCCTCACCCACCTAGCGGAGGACGAGGATTTCCGCGGCCTCCTGGTGGTCGGGATCACGCCGCCGCTCGTGCTGATGCCGGGGATCGGCGGCCGCGACGGGGTGCTCGAGTACTACGAGGACGAGAGCCCGTCGCAGCGGGTGGGCACGCAGCTCTCCTACCCGCTCGAGAGCAACCTCGCGTTCTACAACTGGGACTTCGCCCTCTTCGCCGTGCTCCAGAGGCAGGCGTGGTGGCCCGAGCGGCCGGGACTTCCCTACCAGCCGCCCGAGGTACGGAAGATCGAGAACATGGACCGGCACCGGGAGTCGGACCTGTGGGACCGGGTGGAGGACGATCCCGTGCTGAACGCCACCGTCACCGGCACGTGGCAGGCGATCGTCGAGTCGCTGCCCCCTCCGCCGCCGCCGGAAGAGGCCCGGGCCGCCTTCGAGGCCCTGCTCGAGCAGGTCGCGGCCGATGTCGCGAAGATCCGTGAGCGAGGCGGAGAGGTGGTGTTCATCCGGCCGCCCTCGAGCGACTGGTTCCGGGAGATCGAGCGGCAGGTCACGCCCCGCGAGCGCGTGTGGGAGCCGATCGTGACCACGGCGGGCGCCGTGGGCGTGCACTTCGAGGACTACCCGGAGCTTTCGGATGTGCGGACTCCGGAGTGGTCCCACATCAGCTCGCGCGACAAGTCCCGGTGGACGAGGGCCCTGGTGCGTATCTTGAGGGAGCGGATGACCGAGGCGGGAGTCCATCGACAGGAGATGGGAACGTGAGCCTGCTCGTAGCCGTCGACTTCTCTTCCGTGGCGGAAGATCAGCTGGAGATCGTGGCCCGGCTGGCGCGCCCCAACCGCGAGATCTACCTGCTCCACGTGGCGGAGCCCGACCCGTCGTTCGTCGGCTACGAGGCCGGCCCGGACGAGGTGCGTCACGACGTGGCCGTCGAGTTCAAGAGGGAGCACGAGCAGCTGCAGGGTCTCGCCGACCGGCTGCGCGAGAGGGGCCACCAGGTGAGCGCCCTGATGGTCCAGGGACCGACGATCCAGACGATCCTCGACCAGGCCGAGCGGCTGCAGGCCGAGGTGATCGTGGTCGGGTCCCACGGTCACGGAAAGCTGTTCGACCTGTTGGTGGGCAGCGTGTCGTCCGGCGTGATGCGGAAGGCGAAGGTCCCGGTCCTGGTGGTGCCGTCCCGCTGATCCGCCGGAGGCGGCGGGCGCGGGCGTGAGCGAGTCCGCCAGCCCGGACATGCCGGCCCCGCCATACCTTCCCGGCCATGTCTTCCGGGCCGTGCCGGCGGACCCGGGATTCGTGAGCCCGAACCGCCGGTGCCTCCCCTACTCCGCCCGAAGCGCCACCGTCGGCTCGACCCGTGTGGCCCGCCGCGCCGGCACCCAGGAGGCGAGGAGCACGATGCCGAGCAGGAGTGCGGCGATCGCGCCCAGGCTCACCGGGTCCGACGGGCTCACTCCGTACAGAAGCGCCGCCATCCCCCGTCCGAGGGCGAAGGCCAGAACCGCTCCCAGCAGACCGCCGGCGGCGGCGATCGCCAGTCCGTGCCGGATTCCCAGGCGCTTCACATCCGCCGCGGTCGCTCCGAGCGCGATCCGGATCCCGATCTCGCGCCGTCGCTGCGTCACCGAGTAGCTGATCACGCCGTACACCCCCACGGCACCGAGCAGGAGCGCCACGGCGGCCGCGGCCAGCAGCAGGGTCATCACGAACTCGGTCGGCGCCACGTCGCGCTGCACCACTTCGTCGAGCGTGCGTACGCCGGCCAGCGGGAGCTTCGGATTGACCGACCACACGGCTTCCCGCACCTGCGGCAGCAGCGCCGTCGGCGGAAGCACCGAGGTCCGCAGCACGTAGGCCATGTTGCGGCGCACCCAGCTCGGGAACTGCAGGAAGTCGTTCACCGCCATCGGCCAGTATGCCACCCCCGGGGGATCCGCGGCGAGGCCGTCGTCCCTGACGTCTCCGACCACGCCGATGACCTCGCGCCACGGCTCGTCGGGCGTGTGCCGGATGCGCTTGCCGAGTGCGGCCGCGGGATCGCCGAAGTGGCGGCGGGCCAGGTTCTCCGTGATCAGCCCGACCGGTCGCCGATCGGTGATGTCGTCCCATTGGATCGTGCGGCCCGCGAGGAGGGGGATCTCCATCGCCTCGAAGTAGTCGGCCCCGATCGCCTTGTAGTTGATCTCCGGCTGGAGGCCTTCGTCGATCCGGGATCCCTCGAGCCACAGGCTGTTCCCGTGGCTGCGGTGCTCCATGGCGAAGCCGGAGGCGAGCCCCACGGACTCGACGCCCGGCACGGCGGCCAGCCGCTCGACGATCTGCCGCTGCATGGCGATCGCCTCGTCCTCGCCGGGGACGTCGGCCGGCGGAATCATGAGCCGGAACGTGAGGACCTCCTCGGGGCGCTCGAAGCCCGGGTCCACCGAGCGAAGGGCGAGGAACGAGCGCAGCATGAGGGCGGAGCCGAGCAGAAGCACGAGGGCGAGCGCCACCTGCAGGCTGGCGAGCGCGCTCCGCGTGCGGCTGCTGGACTTGCCGGAGGTGCGGCTTCGTCCCCCCTCGCGGAGGGCCGAGGCGAGGTTCTTCCGCTCACGACCCGAGACGGGAATCAGCCCGAACAGGAGTCCCGCGCCGAGCGCGATGGTCAGCGTGCCGGCCAGGACGGGGAGGCTCAGACCGATCTCCGAGGTGCGGGGCAGCGAGGCGGGGGCGGCGCTCAGCAGGACGTTCAGCGCGACGACCGCCAGGCCGATGCCGGCCGCTCCTCCCGCCAGACCGAGGAGCACGGTCTCCGCGGCGAAGTGTCGGGCGATCCGGCTCCGTCCGGCTCCGAGCGCCTTGCGCACCGCCACCTCGCGGCGTCTCGACTCGGCGCGGACGAGCAGCAGGTTGGCGACGTTCACGCAGGCGAGCAGCAGCACGAGCCCGACGGCCCCGAGCAGCACCCACAGCGTTCGGGCGATGTTGCCGACGACCTGCTCGCGCAGCGGGCGGACGTTGGGGGTGAGACCGAACTCACGGGCCTGCTCCACCGTCGCCCAGCCGTAGCGTTCGGCGGAGGGGACGATCAGCCGGGACAGGTCCGCCTGGACCGTCTCCGGTTCCGCATCGGGCTTGAGGCGCGCCAGCCCGTTGAAGTCGAAGCTCAGCAGCCCGGCACTTTCCGGATCGACCCGGAGCGGCAGGTAGAGGTCCGGGGCCCGATCGAGGAAGCGCGTGTCGGCCGGAAGGACGCCGATCACCTGGGTGCTCACGCCGTCGAGGGTGAGCACCCGACCGATCACCGACGGATCCCCGCCGAACCGGCGCTCCCAGTATCCGTGGCTGAGCACGGCGGTGAGCGGCGCCTCGTGATGCAGGTCGGCCGGACCGAACAGCCGGCCCGCCTCGGCGTTCACGCGGAGCGCCGGGAACACGCCCCCCGACACGCTGATGATGTTCACGTTCTCGGGGTCCGCCAGGCCGGTGACGGTGACGCTTCCCGGCGTCCAGGCTCCGAAGGACTCGAACACCGACTGTTCCCCCTCGATCTCGAGGAACATCCCCTTCGTCATCCGGATCCGGTCGTAGCCCAGGCCCTCGGAGGCGTGCCACACCACGACCAGGTCGTCCGACTGAGGGTACGGCAGGGGGCGGAGAAGCACGCCGTAGACGACGCTCAGGATCGCCGTCGTCGCTCCGATCCCGAGAGCCAGCGTGATCACCGATACCGAGGTGAACCCCGGGGTGCGAAGCAACCGGCGCGCCCCGTTCCTCAGGTCCGCCACCAGCGCCTCGAAATCGAGCACGCGCTCCCAGGCGGCGTGCGGGACCGCGCCGACGGCCCGCATCGCGAGAGCCCACCCGCCCGGCGCGCGGCCGAGCCGGGACCTCGCCTCCCGCCAGTGCAGGAGCTCGGCCTGCCACGCCTCCAGCCAGCCATCCCGCCGGTCGCCCGGGACGAGGAGCGACGCGAGCGCGAGAATGGAGCCGGCGACGACCGGAAGCTCCGTCCGGTCCGGCGCGCCGCTCACCGCGCCCCCTCGCGGGCCGGGTCACCCGCCGATGCGTGGGACTGCGACCTGGCGCCGGCCTCCTGGGTGAGCGCCGCCAGGCGTCGCACCGCCGCGTCGAGCGCGCTCCGTCCCGACGGCGTGAGCCGGTAGTACCGGCGGCGGGGCCGACGCTCGGCATCCGCCACTTCCCTCTTCTCCCACCGGCTGCGCAGGTAGCCGCGCTCGTCGAGCCGGCTGAGCGCCGGGTAGACGGTCCCGCTCGGGAGGCCCGTGCGGTCCATGATGTCGGTGCCGTATCCGTACCCGTCCCGCACGGCTTTCAGCACGGCGATCGTGGCGTATCCCAGCTGTCTGCGGCCCATGGACCTGTCTCCGTCCGGTGCTCGTGTCGTGATCTTCGCGGCGGCTCGCTCCGGCAGCCCCGCTCCGACCGCGACACTATGTAGATATTCTATCGACACTATGTAGACATTCTACCCTCATGTCAAGGTTCGGGTGGGATGTAGGTCTGGAGAAGGAAGCGCGGAACGCTTCCCGACGGCTCGAAGAACCGGACGCAGAAGCGCGACACGCCACCCCGAAACACGAAAGCCCGGCCTTTCGACCGGGCTTCCGCTGTCCTGTCCGTCTGTTGTCGTCAGCGGATCGGGCTCACGCCACGTCTCCGCCGATCCCGGAACAGGACGCCGGGCGTCCCCGTGCCGCCCGGATCAACCGGAGGGACTCTCGTCGACCCCGGCGTTAGGTCCGGAGCCTCCGTCGCGGCGTTGTCGGCGGAATTCGGGGTCCACACCGGGCCGGACGGAGGCTCTCGAAGTCAGGGTTTCGACGTCATCCGCACTCGCTGTAGCCGCAGGCGTGACACTTCACGCACCCCTCGGCGAACTCGAGACCCGAGCCGCAGTCCGGGCAGGTGCCGATGAAGGTGAGCGCCGCCTGCTCCTCGAACCGGTGGATCTGCGGCTTGTGCGCCGTCTGGGTTCCCCCGTTCGTGGCCTTGGCCGCGCCCGGCTCCTGGATCGGGAGGCTCGTCTGGATGCCTTCCTTCTCCTCCAGGTATTTCTCGACCACCTGGGCGATCGCGTCCGGGCTCGACAGCACCTTGTTCGGGCCGAAGCCGACGGCCCGGTCGGACGAGATGCCGCGAAGCTGCTTGTGGATCGCCCGGAGCGAGATGCCGCTCCGGAGCGCCAGGCTGATCAGGCGGCCGATCGCCTCGGCGTCCGCCATCGCCGGCCCGCCCGCCTTGCCGAGGGCCACGAACACCTCGAATGGCCGGCCCTCTTCGTCCTCGTTGATCGTCACGTACATGTCGCCGAGTGGCGACTCGATCTTCCGGGTCACGCCGCGCAGCACGTGCGGACGGGAGCGGACGGCGGGCTGCTTCATCATCCCGCCCTCGAGAGCCGCGATCTGGTCCTCGCGCTCCTCCAGCTCTTCTTCGAGCTCGGTGATGCGACCGAGCGCGCCGATCAGCTCCTGCGCCAGCTCCGAGTCCCCGATCTTCTCGAACGCCTCGCCGCCGGCCGCCGCCACCACCTGCTTCGCCGTCTTGCCGGTCGACAGCACCTGCGCATCGCGGGAGCCGTCCCGGTACACGGTGACGCCCTTGCACTTCAGCTTGTAGGCGAGCTCGAAGATCTCGCGCACATCGTCCTCGGTGGCCTCGTTCGGGAAGTTGCACGTCTTCGAGATCGCCGAGTCCGTGTTGGCCTGGAAGGCCGCCTGCATGCGGATGTGCTGCTCCGGCGTGACGTCGTGCGCGGTCACGAAGACATCCTGGACTTCCTGCGGGACCTCGTCGAAGTGGATGTGGCCCTCGTCGGCGATCCGGCGCATCAGGTCCTCGGAGTACCAGCCCCCCTCCTTCGCCATGCGGACGAACTCGGGGTTCACGTCGGGCATCAGCACGCCGGCCTGGTTGCGCATGAACGCGACCGCGAACAGCGGCTCGATCCCGCTCGCGCACCCGGCAATGATCGAGATCGTCCCGGTCGGCGCGACGGTGGTGAGGTTGCAGTTCCTCAGGCGCCGCATGGGACGGATCCGCGCCCCGTGCTCGTCCCTGGCCGCCTTCTCGTCCGAGCCCCAGATCGACTTCTCCCACTGCGGAAACACGCCGCGCTCGGCCGCCAGCCGCTCCGACTCGACCTTGGACTCCTCGTCGACGAAGCGCATCAGCTCCCGCCCGAGCTCGATGGAGCGCGGAGACCCGTACGGCTCGCCCAGCTTCACCAGCATGTCGGCCCAACCCATGATGCCGAGACCGATGCGCCGGATGTTCTTGGACAGGTCGTCGATCGCCGGCAGCGGGTACTGGTTGGCATCGATCACGTTGTCGAGGAAGTGCGTGGCCTTGTGGACCGCCGTCCGCATGCCGTCCCAGTCGATGCGGCCGTCCTCCACGAAGGCGCCCACGTTCACGGACCCGAGGTTGCACACGTCGTACGGAAGCAGCGGCTGCTCCCCGCACGGGTTGGTGGCCTCGTAGGAGCCCATGTGCGGCACCGGGTTGTACCGGTTGGCCTCGTCGATGAAGAACACGCCCGGCTCGCCGTTCCGCCACGCGCCGTACACGATCTTGTCGAACACCTCGCGCGCATCGAGCTGGCCGACCGGCTCGCCGCTCCGGGGGTTCTTGAGATCGTACTTCTCGCCCCGCTCCACCGCCGCCATGAAGTCCTCGGTGACGGCCACGGAGATGTTGAAGTTCGTGATCTTGTTCTTGTCTTCCTTGCAGTCGATGAAGCCCAGGATGTCCGGGTGATCGATGCGCAGGATCCCCATGTTGGCGCCGCGCCGGGTGCCGCCCTGCTTCACCGCCTCGGTGGACGCGTCGTACACCTCCATGAAGCTCACCGGCCCCGAGGCCACACCCATGGACGACTTCACCACGTCACCCGCCGGGCGGAGACGGCTGAACCCGAATCCCGTCCCGCCGCCCGACTGGTGGATCAGCGCCATGTCCCGGAGCGTCTCGTAGATCCCGCTGAGCGAGTCGGGAACCGGAAGGACGAAGCAGGCGCTGAGCTGCCCCAGCGGCCGGCCCGCGTTCATGAGCGTCGGGCTGTTCGGCTCGAACTGCCCGAACGCCATCATCTCGTAGAACTCGCGTGCGGTTTCCAACACCTGCTCGGAAGAGGCGCCGTACCCGGCGTCCACCGACGCGATGACCCTGGCCACCCGCCAGAACATGTCCGTCGGCGATTCGATCGGCTCGAGGTCCTCGTTCTTCTTCAGGTACCGCTTCGCGAGGACCGTGTGGGCGTTCTCGGTCAGCCGGGGCTCGGGCAGGTCGGAGGGAGGACTCTCCAGGTCGATGGCCGGAGACTCCAGGTCGGTGTCGGTGCGGATCGCGGTGTCCGGTTGCTGCATCAGGGCGCCTCTTTTTTCCTCTCGGGTTCGGGACGGTCTTTCCGCGTTTCTATGTCCTACCCCGGCCCGGACGGCCAGGTCGTTCGTCTCGGCACTTCATCCCGCCGTCGCCGTGTTCAGGGGTGACGATTCCCCCGGGGGTGACGGTCACCCTGCAGACACCACACCTGATGATGTTGAGTCGTTTGTCGCGGACCGGGCGGGACGAGCTCGGTCATGCCCCGAGCGGCGAAGACGCCGTTCGCGTAGCCCCAACATGTTGGGGTGCACCAAGAATAGGAACCCCATATGTGGTGGTCAAGGGCTGGTTTGTAACAAGCGCGCGTCCGCGCGATGATGGCGGTTTTATGGGGTCATCCGTGACTCGATGCCGGGTCCGTCGGCGGCCCCGTCCAGCGGCCGCCGCGGTGCCCTTCCTTCAGCTCCCGGTAATGCTCCACCGTGAGCCGGGCCCGGCGGCGGAGCTCTTCGTCGACGCTCCTCACCACCCGTCCCGGGACGCCGACTACCAGGCTCCCCGGCGGTACCTGCATGCCTTCGCGGACGACCGCCCCCGCCCCGATCACGCTGCCGGCGCCGATCACGGCACCGGAGAGCAGGACGGCGCCCATCCCGATCAGGCAGTCCTCCTCGATCTCGCAGCCGTGGATGATCGCCCGGTGACCGATGCCGACCCGATCGCCGATGCGGCAGGGCCGATCGAAGTCCACGTGGACCATGGTGAGGTCCTGGACGTTGGTCTCCTCCCCGATCTCGATGGGCGCGATGTCGCCCCGGAGAACGCACTGGTACCAGATGCTGGAGTGCGGACCGATGGTCACGTCGCCGGCCACGTCGGCGGAAGGAGCGATCCACGCCGTCGGGT
>NZ_JBZQEK010000191.1:0-3380 GCF_058719085.1 Candidatus Benthicola sp. | reverse complement strand
GCTCCGGAACCTGGACGAGGGCAAGGTGGAGGAGGGATCGCTGGGGCGGGCGCGCCAGACGATCGGGCTGAAGCAGGGGATCGACCAGGAAACGGGGAAGAAGATCTCGAAGGACGTGCGCGGCGGGGGTTTCAAGAAGGTGCAGGTGCAGATCCAGGGCGACGAGCTTCGGGTGATCGCCCCGTCGCGAGACACTCTGCAGGAGGTGATCACCTTCCTCAAAGGCCAGGACTACGGGGTCGAACTGACGTTCGGCAATTACCGCTAGCCGCGGTCGAGGTGGTGCGGTGAGAGTCGAGGTGTGACGTCCGGGTGACGGGCGACCGCGAAGCTTGAGCACGCAAACGAAGATCATGCAGTGCTCAGTCGCGGGAGGTCGATATGTTCGCCCGAATGCTCAAGCTGGCTTGTGCCGCCTCGATGCTGATCGTGATCGGGGCCTGTGACGGTGGCTCCCTGACCGGCCCCGAAGAGGACGCGGCTGCGCCGCTCAACCGTACCGCGTGCATGGCCGGTGGCGATGCAGCGCTCCGCGCCGGATGTCCGGGAACGGAAGAAGCCCCCGTCGATGGAACCGGAGGTCCGGTCGATCCGGGATACGACGACTGCGGGCCGACCTTTGGCGCCAGCGTATCGAAGCTCGGTCGCTGCTGACGCGCCGCCTGCGAATCGAGAGTACGTGATCGGAGGGGACCACCGCGCAGGGGTCCCCTCCGGTTTCTTTCCGCCTTTCCGACGCCCGGAAACCTTTTCCGATCCCGGATCTCTGGTCACCCGGTGCTGGCCGTCCTCGCACGGTTCAGCGCGAGCGCCGCGGCAGGCCCGCCCGCAGCACAGCTTATCGCAAGTCTATAGGAAGCATAGGATTGCAGCACAGTGTCCGGGTGCCCGGCCTTTCCATGGAGCCGGGCTCTCCGGGGGGCACGGACGTTGCGCCGCGATGTCCATCGGTCGGGGCCGTACCGAGGCGACCCCGGTAAGCCTTCTGGAGTCGGAGACGGTCTATGCTGTGCCTGCCATGCCTGGGAAGCGGCGAGTTTCCTGCCGGCAGAACCTGTCCCAGGTGCGCCGGGCGGGGCACGCTTCCGGATCGTCGCAAGGACCGACCCATGTGTCCCTACTGCATCGGCACCGGACGGGATCCCTTCCAGAAGGGACAGCTCTGCTCCGTCTGCGATGGATGGGCGCGCATGCCGGAGGAGAAGACGCCGCCGCAGCCTTCCCGGGCGCCCGACGGATCCGCCGCTCCCGACGCTCCCGGCTCGAAGGGTGGGTCGGCGACCCCATCGCCCGAGGTTCAGCCGGGCCGCTCAGCCCACCGCGCTCGACCCCTCGAGGACCTGATGCGCGACATGGCGGGAGACGTGGACGTGTGTGAACCGTCCCTGGCAGCCGACGCGCTCGATCGGCTTCACCTGCTCCGGCACTGCGACATGATTCGCGTCCTGGCTCACGAAGTGGACGAAGCCGCGCAGAGCCAGATCCGGCCCTTCACCCGAGAGTTCCCGCACTTCCTCTTCAGGCGGTACCCGGGGCGCGCAATTCGTGATCGCTACCTGCTGACATCCGGCGAGGTCCTCTTCCTGAGCCCCCGATCGGACAGCGGGAGCGAAGATCCCGAGAGCCTGATCAGGGTTCCGGCTGTCATGGCCAGCGAGATGATCGAGGACGTCCGGGTCGCATACAACCGGATGTGGAGGGCCGCGGATCGACTCGGCTGAAGCCAGCGAGCCGACGCCCGCCTGAACGCCCGTCCTGTTCGCGGAACACCGTAGCCCGACGATCCGCGAGTACTTGCGTTGCCGCCCTTCCGTGCTATACTCCGCGGCCTTTTGTGAGCCGGATCGGGATAATCTTCGCGCGGGGTTGGCCATGCCGAGGTGGCGGTCCAGACGTAGGGTGGGAGTGATCCTTGCGGTCGCCGTGCTGCTCTTGCCGTCAACGAGCCCGGCCCAGGAAGCGGAGAGCGAGGCTGCCGTTCCCGGAAACGGTTTCGGTTTCCACGCCGCGCTCGGCTACAGCTCGATGTCCGGTGACTACAGCGAGTTGATGACCGACGGCATTCCGGCCGACGGCGGGGCCTGGTATCAGACCGGCTCTCTCCGCTTCGGAGCGAACATTCACGTCGCCTCCTACGACGTGGTGGCGCCGTTCGAGTCGCAGAGCATCAGCCAGGTCAGCCTGGCGGCCACGGCGATGTGGCGATTCCGGACGCGCCACGCGCTTCAGCCCATCGTGGGCATCTCTGCCGGCGCGATCCGCTTCCGGCCGGAGGGGGCCCTGTTCGACCCGGACCCGCCGCCGCCGGACGTACCGCCGGGCGAGAACCCGGCCCCGGAGCGAACCGGCTTCATGGGAGGCGTGTTCGGAGGGCTGGAGTACTGGATCACGGGTCATTTCGCGATCCAGGGCACGGTGGCGTACCGGTTCTTCAGTACCGATCCGCTGGACGTCCCGCTGGTCGGGATCAGCGGCATCGAGACCGGTAACCTGTTCGACGTCAGCCTCGGCGTGGAGTGGGCCATATGAGGATGACCATCCGATCGGCCCTGCTCGCTGCGGCCCTGCTCGTTCCGTCCACATCTCGGGCCCAGGACGCTCTCCCGGCGGAGTACGCCGTCGCTGAGCCGGGGGCGGTCCAGCCGGACACCGGCGCCGCGCTTCGGCCCGACACCTCGGTAGCGGGCGCGCTTTCGTCGTTCGAGGGATCGGCGAACGCCTGGGGCGTTCCGCGCAACGTGGGCCTCGCGGTCGGTGAAGTCGCGTTGATCAACGCCGTGGTGTGGAGCTTCAACGAGTTCGTCCGAGGGGGGAACTTCACGCAAGTGAACCCCCGCAGCTGGTGGGAGAACATCTCCAACGGCTTCTTCTACGACGACAACAACTTCACCACGAACTTCTTCGCGCACCCGTACCACGGAAGCCTGTACTACTCGGCTGCGCGATCGAACGGTCTGAACTACTGGCTGTCGGCGCCGTTCTCCATCATGGGGAGCTTCTTCTGGGAGTGCTGCGGCGAGACGCACCCGCCGGCCTGGAACGACTGGGTGGCGACGGGAATCGGGGGCGTCGCGATCGGCGAGGTGCTGTACCGTGCGAGCTCTTCGGTGCTCGACAACCAGGCGACGGGCGCCGGCCGCGTGGGACGCGAGATCGCGGGCTTCTTCATCGACCCGATGCGAGGCTTCAACCGCCTCGTGTCGGGCCGATCCGGGCGGATCGCACCCAATCCCGAAAGTCCGTACGATCGGATTCCGCCCCACCTGGCGAACTATCTGCGCTTCGGGTACCGGAGCGTCTCGTCGGAAACGGAAGGAGGCTCCAGTCCGGTCAGCGACGACTACTCGGATGCCTTCGTCGAGTTCGACATGCGGTACGGC
>NZ_JBZQEK010000190.1:0-9163 GCF_058719085.1 Candidatus Benthicola sp. | reverse complement strand
GCTCCGTACATCCGACGGGGATGGCCATGGACCTGAGGCGCACCAACAACCGCGCCTGTCGATCCTGGATGGAGAGCGTGCTCCTGGGCCTCGAGCGGGCGGGTGTGCTGGAGGCAACGTACGAGCGGAATCCGCCACACTTCCACGTGGCGCTCTTTCCCAGCCAGTATGCGAGGTACGTCGAGCGACGTGCGTCGGCGGACGCCTTGGCATCGAGCCAGGAGTACCGGGTCCGCTCCGGGGACTCGCTGTGGTCGATCGCCCGTCGCAGCGGAACCAGCGTCCCGGAATTGCGGGCGCTCAACGATCTCCGGAGCAGCCAGATTTATCCGGGCCAGGTGCTCGCGCTTCCGAGCCCCCGCTGAGCGGTCACACGGCCGCGCTCTTCACACATCGGAGACGGCCCGGCCGGCCGCTCCTCAGCCCTCCCCCGCCAATCGAAGTCCCGTAGGAGCCGCCGGTGGGATCACATCGGCCGGGGGATCCGTCGTCGCGAACACCTCCGGGCTGCGTTCCCCCTCGACCCCACGATCGTCGACGCTGGAGACGGCATATCCATACTCGGTATCGGGTGAGAGCCCGGTGTCACCGAACGCCGTGGAGACGACGAGACCCATGGGCTGCCCTTCCCGGTAGACCCGGTAGCCCTCGATCGGGCGAGAGTCGGGCCCGGGCTCGGGAGGATCCCAGTCCAGGTCGATCTGGCTCGGGCCCACGGGAGTCGCCGCCAGGTTCAGGGGCGGAGGCGGTCCCGGCTCCGTGAGCGTGGTAGCCGAGGCCGGCTTGCTCGGGTCGCTCTCCCGTCCGGACAGATCGATCGCGGACACCGTGTACTCGTACTCCGTGTCCGGCTCCAGCCCCACATCGGCAAAGCTCGTGGAATCCGAGGTCCCCACCTCCGTGCCATCCCGAAAGACCCGATAGAACCCGATGCCCGCTTCGCTCTCTGCGGCGGACCAGGTCAGGTCGATGCGGCGTGGACCCGCGGCCCTCGCTTCCAACGCAGTGGGTGCCTCGGGACCGGGCAACGCGTCCGTGGTCACCTGAACCGGATCGCTCCATGGACCCTCATCGCCGTCGTCATCCACGGCACTGATCCGGTACTCGTAGGTGGTCTCGGGCTGCAGGCCTTCATCCCGGTAGTCGCTTCGCCTCGGCTCGGCCACGACGTTTCCGTCTCGGTACACCCGGTAGAACTCGGTCCGACTGACACGCCTCCAGTCGAGCTCGACGAATCGGCTGCCGACCTTCTCCACCTTCAGGTCCCTGGGCTTGTCAGGGGCGAAAGCCGCGGAGGGTCGGGCCACGGCGGCGGCCGTGAGGAGAAGCAGACCGAGGATGACGGATCGGGCCCGAACGATCGGCCTCATGGACCCACCTCCACGACCAGCGGCTCCGACAGCTCGCTTTCGTTTCCGAGGTCATCCACGGCCGTCACCGCAAAGACGTACTCGCCCGCCGCCAGTCCCTGCAGCGAGGCACGGCTCGCCATGCCCACGTCGATCTCGGGCTCGAAGGCGGGCGCGCCGATCTCCCGGTAGTAGAGGCGAAAGGAAGCTAGGTCCCCGAGAGGTCGGCCGAGCGCGTCCTCCGTGGGCGCGTCCCACTCGAGAGTCACGGTGTAGGTATCGGTTGGATGGGTCGGTACCGACCCCGGACCGTCCGGAGCGCAGGCTGTGAGAAGCGTCGCAGACGTCACGGCGCTCAGTGCCAGAAGGAGCGCCCGCGTGTGGCGAGCGCACCACAAGAGCCCCGATTGTCGAGTATTCGATGCCACAGTCGTGCCGCCCATAGCTAGACGAATGGCCCGTAGTTACGGTCTGGACCGGATCCGGGCTGCCTCCAAACTCCTGGATGAGGCGCAAGCTCCCTGCCAGCGCGGACACGGCTCGCTCGGGGTGAAACCAGCGGTAACGGAGGAGCCCCACCGGCGGAGCGCCGGTGGGGTACATGGGTTCTGCAGGAACGCCCGGACGTCAGGGAACCAGTCGGGTGGCGCTGGTCCCTTCGAAGAGCTCGCCCGCGAACGTCTGCCCGGTCAGGGTCAGCTGCGAGGTGCCGGGTTGCAGATCACCGTTCTCGGCCAGTTCGCGAGTCCTGAACTGCAGCACGAGGTCCTCGTCGCCATCGCCGTCCACGTCTCGCAGTCGCATCATCTGCGTGCCGTTCATCCGGAGGGCAATTCCGGCCTCGGGAGCCTCGGCGTCGCCCAGGCTCACGGTTCCGGGATCCACTTCCGACGAGTCGAAGTCCGAGGCCTCGCCATCGGCGACGGAGGTCGAGTACACGACCACCGTGATGACTCCCCAGCTTCGTGGATTGATCGGCCGGGGCGAAGGCCCTCTTGCCGGCTTCACTCCGATGAGCACGTTCTGAACCGCGGCGGCGCATGCAGGATCGTATTCGACCACGTAGCCGGGCGTGCGCTCCAGCTTCGCGAGATCATTCCAGGTCCCGGAGCCATCGTCCCACAGGTGAGCCGCTTCCTCACCGGTCTCGGGCCACACCACCCGGTAATCGTTCGGTTCGTTCTTGGCGACGTTCCAGTTGGTAAACTCGAAGGGCTCACCGCTGACCCAGGTCCAACCGCCGGCTGGCTCCTCGCTGCCCGGCGGCTGCCAGGCACCGATCCAGTACCCGCGGCTGCCCGGAGGCAACGCCTCGCTCAGGTTCGCCACGATGAAGTCGTTCTCTTCCCGGGACGTGATGCTGACCAGGTATCCGGCGCACCCTCCCAGCGTGAGCGCCGCAGCTGCATCCCTGGAATCGACCCAGTTGATCCCGGCGCTCGTGGGCGCCGCGATCGCATCGTATGCGTGACCGTTCGTTTCCCATATGAGGGGCGTCCCGCCCAGGACCTCCGCATCCATGGTCAGGAGAACGGGCTGCTCGGTCCCCAGAGGCTCACTGTCGCAGGCCGAGAGGATCGCGATCGAAAGGCCCAGGGCTGCCATCGCACGTCGGGACATTGAGACCACCTTGCTGGCGTTGCGCTTCGGCTCGAGTGCCTCGAGGCCGGGACGATGGAATCCACCAGGTCCCGGTCCGGGTGCGAGCGTGTTCCGGTGGCCCGACGGGCACGCGTCGTACCATTCGCTGCGCCACGGTCCGATGCTCACGTAAGTATCTGTGGATGAGCAGAATAGTGGCTTTGCAGATTGCGATGTGGCGCGGCTGCCACGTACGTGCGGTGCACCGGGAGAGAAGAGATTGCAGAGCTGCCCAGTAATCGTGCCACCGGTCAGAAACCGGGCAGGATCTGAGTTACGCGCCCCGATGAACGACACGCGGACGGTGCGTGTTTTGACTAGGACGGCAAGATTCGCAACCGGGAGGCACCGATGAAGCGATGGACTGCAGCCGCTCTGCTGGGAAGCGTGACCCTGGTAGCGGGTTGTGTTTCCCTCCCCGTGTCCGCCACGGTCGTTCACCGACCCGGCCAGAAGGTCACGGCCGAGGCCTCGAAGCTGAACCCGCTGTGGCTCTCGCCCTTACCCGAGAGTACGTCGGCTGACCTCATCAGCGACCTGCTGGAGCAGTGCGGCGGCAAGGGTCTGACCGGCGTCACGATCGGCACCAAGACTGCCTGGGTGCTCATCGGCCAGCAGGAGAAGATCGTGGCGACGGCGTACTGTGCGGAGTAGTCGAAGGAAGAGCACGGAGCCACGGTGAACTGGACCGCGATCGGAGCCATCGGCGAGTTCCTTGGAGCCGCCGGCGTCATCACGACGCTCGTCTATCTGGCCCGGGAGGTGCGCCAGAACACCCGGGCGACACGACTGGCCACGTCGAGATCGATCGCGGCCGCGGCTCGTGACTGGAACCGGCCCCTGCTCCTCGATCCCGAACTCGCCTGGACGTTTCAGGTGGGCACGGAGGATCCCGGCCAACTGGACGAGAAGGAGCAGGCCCGGTTCATCGAACTCTGCTTCTCTCTCCTTCGCATGTTCGAAGACGCTCACTACCAGTATCACAGCGGTGCGGTCGACCCCGAGGTGTGGAAGGGCTACGAGCGCCTGTACGCAGCTTACGCCAAGGCCCCCGGTTTCCAGGCCTACTGGAAGGAGAGGAAGCAAACGTTCCGGCCCGAGTTCCGCGAGTTCATCGACTCGTACGGAGATCCGGGTATCGGAACGTGGGGAGCGCTGAAGAAGAGAGGACGCTATCTGGGCAACGACCTCGGGCAGGCCGATACGTCCGAGACGGTCTAGGCCTCCTCCGGCGGCTCCTCCGCCGTACGGGAGACCTGCCGATAACGCAGGGCGGACATTTCGATCCCCTCCTCCGCCAGCTTCAAGCGCACCAGGCGCCGGAGCTCGGAGTAGAAGGGCCACCAGTCCTCGGACTTCACCCAGCCCCACACTTTGATCTCGACCCCCGACTCGTCGAGGTTGCTGACCCACACGTACGGAGCCGGATTGGCGAGCACTCGCGGCTCTTCGCGGAGGAGCTGTTCGAGAACCTGAAGGGCCTTCTGAAGATCGGCCTCGTACGCGATGCGGGCCACGCATTCGACGCGCCGGCGTTCCTCGACGGTCCAGTTCTCGATGGCCGAGCCCCAGATGTTGCGGTTCGGAATGATCAGCCGGCGGCCGTCGAAACGCATGACGGTCGTGGTCCAGAGCCCCATGGCCCGCACGGTCCCGATGACCCCCGCGACATCCACGATATCATCGAGGTCGTACGGCCGGTTCGCGAGGATCGCGAACCCCGCGAACAGGTTCGAAATCGAGTCCTGGAGCGCGAAGCCGACCACGAGGCCGGCGATTCCGAGCCCCGCCAGCAGCGTCGTGGTCTGTACCCCGATGAACGTGAGGCCCGCGATCAGTCCGAGCAGGGAGGACACGGGTCTCAGCGTCCTGCCGATCAGATCCCGGACCAGTCTCGAGCCCTTTCTGGGTCGGACGGCCACGACGAGTCGCCAGAAGAGGCCGAACGTCACGCGGAAGAGCACGATGAAGAAGATGACGATGAACGCCCGGACGAACGCGGTGCCGGCGTTGTGTCGCAGGAACTGCCACGTATCCGACGCGAAATCCCGGGCCAACCGACTCAGGACGCCCCGGTCCAGGACCTCGCCGGTGACCTCGCCGGTCGTCCGGATCAGGACCTCTTCGTACTCCGTCGTGTCATACCCGCGCCGATCGAGAATCTCGATCACGGTACTCATGGAGCCCGCGATGCCCTCGATTCGGAGCTCGAGCGCCGCCAGCCTCAGGCGCAGGCCGGCGATCTCCGAGTCGGGCGAGTCCGTCCCCTCCTCGAGGCCGATCTGCTCCTCGAGAGCATCTCTCTGGGCGGCGACCAGATGCAGCTGGCCGGTCGACGTCTCGGCGATGTTGTGCAGCCGATGCTCGAACGTCCGCCATCGGTCGTCGAGTCCCAGCTGCATCTCTCCCGCGACGCTCAGCGCCAGCGCCTCGTATCGGATCAATGAGTCCGCCCACGTACGCGTCTGCCGGATGTGCGCCTCGAGGTTGCCGATCTCCTCCGGCGTCGCACGGTTCCGTTCACGTCTGAAGCGCTCGTAATCCCGATCGAGGTAGGCGAGGCCATTCTCGATGAGCGCGATGTGCGCCGCGATGTAATCCCGCAGCTCCGAGCGTATGGAGTCGACGGCAAGGCTACCCGGAGCCGCCTCGCTCATGAGGGTCGCCATCTCCTCCAGCGCTTCCTGCCTCACGGAGAACTGCTCGACCACGAGAACCCGGAGAAGCTCCACATCGGCGTCCGGGTCGGTGAACTCGATGGACTGGAGGAGGGCGACGCTGTCGACCGTCGATTGCAGCGTGTCCATGATCGCTCGGGCAAGGCCGGCCACGCGGGAGAGCGTGTCCCCGGGTGCCGGACTCTCAGCGACGGCGCCGGGTGACGCCGGGTCCGGCTGCTGAGCGACGATGGGTGTCGCTCCGGTCAGCAGGAGCCACAGGACCGTGGCGACTGGCAACACCCGCCGGAAACTACCGAGTGCCGAGGAGACGTTCATAGATGGTGAATATAGCATCGCCGGACGGGGAACGCGGCCCCGCGGGGATCCGGACCCGGGCTGCCGCCATTGACAATATATGTTATAACATGTATTGTGATCACATGAGTCCGAAACTGAGCACGGAGATCCGGAGCACGAGAGGGTTCGCGAGCACCGAGGAGGAAGTGTCCCTCAACCTCCTCCGAACCGCAGCGCTGCTGGAGCATGCGGTGGCTGAGCGGCTGAAGCCGCACGGCCTCACCCCGACGCAGTACAACGTGTTGAGAATTCTCCGGGGAGCAGGCGAAGAGGGGCTGTGCCGAAACGAAGTGGGAGAGCGGATGCTCAAGGCGGTTCCGGATGTGACCCGGCTCCTGGACCGATTGGTGGACGCCGGGCTCGTGGGCCGGGATCGGAACGAAGACGATCGGCGCTACGTGACCGCCCGAATCACCGCCGGCGGCCTGGAGAAGCTGGCGGCTCTGGATGAACCGGTCACCCGAATGCACGAGGAGCTGCTCGGTCACATGGACGAGAGTGACCTCCGCAAGCTCGCAGATTTGCTGGAAGAAGCGCGGGATCGGATGGTGTGAGGAAGGGGCTCCCGGGGAATGGAGCCGGCTGTTTTTTTTCGCCAATTGCGTGTTGCAACAATTAGTGTGAACACAACCATGAGGAGGTTCAGATGACGACGATGACCGCGGTGGAATCCGGTACGACGACCTGGAACATCGACGCTCAGCACAGCGAGATCGGTTTCGAGATCAAGCACATGATGTTCGCCCGGGTCAGGGGCCGGTTCGAAGAGGTGGAAGGCAGGGTGGTCCTCGGCCCCGAGGGATCGATCGGGGAGTCGAGCGTGGAGGCCGTCATTCAGGCCGCCAGCATCGATACCGGCCAGGCACAGCGGGACGAGCACCTGCGCTCGGGCGACTTCTTCGACGTGGCGAGCTTCCCCACCCTGTCGTTTCGGAGCACCTCCGTTCGGCCGCGCGGGGAAGGCGAGCTTCTGGTCCTTGGTGACCTGACGATTCACGGGGTCACTCGGGAAGTCGAGCTGCCGGTCGTGGAGACGGGACGGGGCGTCGACCCCTGGGGCCAGGAGAGGATCGGCTTCTCTGCCGAGACGACGATCGACCGGCGGGACTTCGGGCTCACCTGGAATCAGGCGCTCGAGGCCGGCGGCGTGCTCGTCGGCAGTGAGGTGAAGATCGTGCTGGAGATCCAGGCGATCCGACAGATCGACTGACGGATCCCCGGTCAAGTTCGAGCGGAGGGCCGCGCCTTCACGGGCGGCCCTCTCGCCCACAGAGTGCTCGTCCCGCCTCAGAAGTAGACGATGATACCCCACACGCCGAGAACCACGCCTCCAACCGCGATCACGTCGCCCGCAGTGCCTCCGATCAAGAGCCCTCCGACGACGGCCGCCGCTCCACCGATCATCAGCCCGAGGCCGGTCGCGGATCCCTTCGCAGCAGCCGGAAGTGGTGTCGTGTCATCCACTCGACTCGTCTCCTCACTCAGGGCAGAGTCGGTGGTCGGGGGAGCCAGCCGCCCCGCGGATTCGTACGAGAGCCTCAGGGTCGCCAGAACGGGCCCGGAATCCGGAGCCGCCTGCAAGTCTTCTGTCGGCTGACTGGCTGCGAGGGGCTCATGCCCGGGAGAGTCAGCGGGTGACCCCTGGGCCTCTGCGGCCATGGGAGTCATCGCCAGCACGAGCACACCGGCCAGGAACGTCAGACTCAGCTTTTCGAACATGGTCCTCTCCGTCACAGTGGTGGGCAGGGACCGACACAACGCGTCTGGCAGGGGGGGGAGGTGCCAGACAAGTTGTAAGCTAGCAGGGAGTTGCGATATCGACAACAGGCGAGCCAGCCGTTGCCAGGCCCGTCACCGCCCGTCAGAGGAAGAGACGCAGCACCATGTACGGTGTGAGATTGAACAACACCCACAGCAGTTTGAAGTACGCCATGACCCGGTAGTGAACGTCCGGTACGCTCTCTTCGCTGACCCGGAACCACTTCGCTTGCGTCCGTTGCATCCAGCTGCCGCCCGCCGCGATGAAGGCCCACCAGATCAGGAACACCACAAGGTTGACCAGCGTGCACCAGGCGAGGAACGAGGTGAAGAAGTCGACGTTCATGACACCTCCTCGGAAGGGTAACAGGGGCGACAGGAAGCTAGGCTGAGGCGTCCGCTCGAGGAAGTGACCAATGCCCGACGCAGCTGCCCCCAGACCGGCTCCTTGGTCAATCTGACCACGACACCGTCGGAAGCCCGAAGTGTGCGTGGCTGTTGTGGGACCGGTAGATTCCAGAAGCTGACTTCCATCCCGGAGGTGTGATGCACGCCCTCGACCTGACGGACCCGATGAGCGCACCTCCGGCCCGGGGGGGCTTCGACCGCCTCTTCCTTCAGTTGATCCGCGACCCGCGGGACCTTCCCTTCGCCCGCGTGCAGGTTCTGAATCTCGTCGTCCTGCTCGGCCTCGTGACCTGGCTGTACGTCGACTTTCGGTGGTGGAACGCCCTCTTGTTCGTGGCCTGGTACGGGTATCAGCTCGGACCCTACACGCTGATGCTCCACAACATCTGCCACAGGAAGTACTTCCGGAAGGAGTTCGGTTGGCTGGACTGGCCGTTCATCGCGATCCTGGGCATGCCGTTCGGCCATATGCCCGGCGTCTACTTCGCTCACCACGTCGGAATGCACCACCCGGAGAACAACCTCGACGAGGATTTGAGCTCCACCATGCACCTGCAACGCGACAGCGCATGGGACTTCTTCTTCCATTACCTGGGGAGGTTCCTGGTCCTGGGCGGCCGGGATCTCTCCCGGTACCTGCGTAGCCACAACCGGAAGAAGATCCTCAATCGCTGGCGCATGGGGACGGCGATCTGGTTCGTCGTGGTGGCCGCCCTGGCCCTGGTGAACTGGAAGGCCACGCTGCTCGTCTTCGGGTTCACCCTGGTCGTCACGCGCACGGCCATGATGTCGGGGAACTGGGCGCAGCACGCGTTTGTCGATGCGTCGCAACCGGGGAACTGCTACGTGAACAGCATCACGTGCATCAACTCGGGCTACAACCGCCGTTGCTTCAACGACGGCTACCACATCAGCCACCACTGGAAGCCGGCGCGCCACTGGACGGAGCACCCGGCGGAGCTGCGTGACCATCTCCAGGCCTACGCGGAG
>NZ_JBZQEK010000189.1:0-8658 GCF_058719085.1 Candidatus Benthicola sp. | reverse complement strand
TTCCGGAGCAGGTCCACGATCATGAGGTTCTCCGCCCGGTCCTTGCCGCTGGCCCTCAACTCGGCGGCGAGACGCCCGTCCTCCCGGGGGCCGGATCCCCGGGGGCGCGTGCCCTTGATCGGCCGCGTCTGCACGACTCCGCCCGGCGTCAGCTGCAGAAAGCGCTCCGGAGAGGTGCTCAGGACCGAGAAGCCGTCCCCGGCGAAGAAAGCGCCGAACGGAGCCGGGCTCGCCTCACGGAGCTTCAGGTAGATATCGCCGGCCGGTTTCTCCGTGGACGCCTCGAACCGCTGGGAGAGATTGACCTGGTATGCGTCGCCGGCACGGATCCACTCGATGATTCGCCCGACGGCGCCTTCGTAGCCCGCGGGGGAAAAGGTCGAGCGCACGCGCTCGGCCCCGGGCAGGGCGAACGTCGCGGGCGGCTGCGCGCGGGGGGTCGGCACGCCGGTGCGCTCGAGTCGATACCGGGCAGGAGCCGGCCCGCCACCGAGCCAGCGCTCGGCTTCCTCCAGCCTGAGCTTCGCTTCGGCGCGGGAGGCGCCGGCAGGATCGCCCGCTCCGGTCGAGACGATCCAGCACCGCCCCTCGGCTCGATTCCAGCCGACGACCAGGTCGTACAGACCGAGTTCCAGGTCCGGGGCCGAGAAGTCCCGACAGGCGGCCCTCGGCACTCTCTCCAGGTCGGTGGCGAGCTCGTATCCGAGCATCCCGCCGGCCCCGCCGGCGAAGGGCGGGAGACCAGGACGGTCCGCGATACGGCAGTCGGCGAGGGCCCCGGACAGCTCGGTCAGAGGGTCCTCCCGCCCCGGGCGGGCTCCGCCGGGCTCGATCCACTCCGACCGGCCGGCCCGGCCGCGCAGCACCCGGAAGGGGTCGATCGCCAGAAACGAGCACCGGCCCCAGGACGGGTCCGGCTTTGCCGTATCGAGCCACAACACCCAGGGGCGGCCCGAGGTCGTCCGGAACAGCGCCTCCGGGGATGGCGCGTGAGCCATCTCCCGGATCAGCGGCAGAGAGTTCATTCGGCGGTCCTTCGTTCCAACGGCCGTGCCTTCAGGCGGGGGCGCCATCCGTCCAGGTGGCGGACTGGCCGGGCGCTTCCTCGACCTCGATCTCGATCCGGGTGATCGTGTCCTCCCCGCCGGTCCCGAGGACCGTCCGCAAGCGGTGCCCGAGATACTCGGCGAGTCTCTCCGCCGTCGTGTTGGATAGCGGAAGAAGCACCACGTCCCGCTCGGGAAAGCGATAGCTCCAGTTCGGGTGGCGGACGTCGACCTGGCCCGAGCCCACGTCGATCTCGAGCATCGGATTGGAGGTCGGGATCAGCACCCGGTGGTCGAGCTCGTCGAGCAGTGCACCCATCTCCCGTTTCAGGGCGACGAAGTCATAGACGAGCGAGTCGGGATCGGGATCTCCCCACAGGGTGACTCCCACACGGTAGTTGTGTCCGTGGAGGGCTTCGCATCCGTCGCGGCCGAACGTGATGAAATGGGCGGCGGCGAAGATGAGCGCCTCCTTGCCCACGGTGACTCTGTACGCGGTCATGTTCTTCCTGTCGGAGGAAGGGTCCTGACACCTCTGCGGATCCAACATCGTACGCTCGAGGAAGCGGGGGCGCATCCCGTGCCGTTCCGCATGCCCTTGCCCCCCCGCCTGCGTCCGGGCCAGCTTAACCGGGGAGTCTGCCCGGCGGAACGGGCGGAACCGGAGTCGAGGGAAGCGAGGTCGAATGCGCCTCTTCGTGGCCGTGAACTTTCCGGCGCGCCTGCGACAGAAGATCGCGCGGCTCAGCCGTCCCCTGGAGGAGGCCGGGATTCCGGGCCGATGGGCAGGTGCCGACCAGATCCACCTGACCCTGAAGTTCATCGGCGAGGTCCCGGCGGCGGACGTGCCCGCGATCACGGACACGCTGGGAAAGGTGGCGCGGAGCTTTCGACCGTTCGAGTTGGCATTCGGACCGATCGGAGCGTTTCCTTCTCCGCGCCATCCGCGGGTCGTGTGGCTCGGAGTGGAGCCGACGCCGGAGCTGCGTTTCGTGAAGGACGATCTCGAGAGGTCGCTTTCCGAACTCGGGGTCGCCCGGGAAAGCCGTCCGTACCAGCCCCACATCACGCTGGGCCGGGCGCCGCGCGACGCGGAGGCGGGCGAGTTCCGACGCTTCGAGGAAGTGACACGAAAGCTGGGTCTCACGGATGTTTACCGGGTGACGCACCTCGATCTGATGAAGAGTCATCTGCGGCCCGACGGGGCCGAGCACACGCGCCTGGCCGCCGCCAACCTGGGGCGGCGAAGCTGAGCGGGCGGGAAGGGGAGGAGGCGGTGATCAAGAGCTGTCTGGCGCGGATCGGGTGCCTCACCGTGCTGGCCGCCGTCCTCGGGGCGGCCTGGCTGTTCCGCGAGGACGTCGCCCGGCTTTGGTCACGCCTCGAGATCACTTCCGCCTCGGAGCCGAGCGAAGCGATGGCCGATCGAGCGTCCGGCGAGCTCGAGGCGCTGCTGCGTGGACAGAGCGCGGGCGTGACGCTCAGCCAGGCCGAGATCCAGAGTCTGCTGACGTACCGGGCCGGTCCCTTGCTCCCGACCGGAATCGAGAACCCGATCGTCCAGGTTCTCGACAGCACGTTCGTCGTCTCGGCCCGTGTCGATCCCGCACGCCTGGAGGGCCTGGCCTCCCCGGAGGTCGTGGAGAGGCTGTTCTCCGATTCCGCCCGGGTCGTGGTCGAGCTGGAGCCGGGTGTGCTTCCGCCGGGAATCGGACGGATCGAGGTGGTCGGGCTGCAGGCGGGAGCCGTTGCCGTTCCGTCGCTCATGATTCCCTGGATCCTCGACGGCCTGGAGCTGGAGGGCGTCGAGTCCACGGGCAGGGTACTCTTCCTGCCGACTCCGCGCCGGGTGGAGGTGTTCGAGGTCCGCGACGGCTCCCTCGTGTTCGAGATGGCACGCGGGGACCCGGGTGGAGAGGGAAGCGCTCCGTAGTTGAGGACGAGTTGAGCCCGGCCGCCACCTTGCGTACCTATTGGGTGGCGGCCCGGCTCATGGCGGGAACGCAGACGAGACGGGGGGGGTACGGCGCTCTGGCATCGGGGGCGTGCCTTTCCCTCGAGTCGGACGATTGAGCGAGCCCCGCGGGGGCCATCATAGACAGGCAGGTGCGGGAGAGCATGAGCAAGAACAGGAAGCCGTCGAAGGCGGGCGGAGAATCGGACAACGCCTCGGTCGGCCGGTGGCTGTGGGAGTGGACCAAGTCCATCGCGGTCGCCTTCGTGCTGTTCATCCTCGTCCGGACATTCGTGGTCGAGGCTTTCCAGATTCCGACCGGCTCCATGGAGCAGACGCTGCTGGTGGGGGATTTCCTTCTGGTCAACAAGATGGTGTACGGAGCCGAGGTCCCCGGCACCGGCGTTCGGCTTCCGGCGTTCGATCCACCGGCCCGTGGCGACATCGTGGTGTTCGCTCCCCCTCCGGCCGCACGCCAGGCTGCCAACACGAACTACGTGAAGAGGATCGTCGGCCTTCCGGGCGATACGCTGCTCATGGTCGAGGGGGTACTGTATCGGAACGGAGCGCAGGTGGTCGAGCCGTATGCTCGACACACCCGTCCCTACGAGGATCCGCGGAGCCCCCAGTTCGACTGGCAGCAGTCCTACCTGGTGCAGAACGGGCGCCGCGTTCAGGAGTATCGGCCGACGCGTGACAACTGGGGCCCGATCCACGTTCCGGAGGAACACTACTTCGTGATGGGAGACAACCGGGACAATTCGGAGGACTCGAGATACTGGGGTTTCGTGCCTTCGGAATCGATCAAGGGTAAGCCCTGGATCATCTACTTTTCGTACGACCGCAACAAGATCACACCCTTCCCCTGGCTGACCGAGATTCGCTGGAGCCGGCTGTTCGACTCGATCAGGTAGGTCGGACCGGCCGGCTCGATCCGGGCGGATCGGGCGGTCGCGCACGAGGCGGAGGAGAATGGCACAGAAGGGCGATCATTCCGGGGGCTCCCTCGACCTCTACCTGCGGGAGATCGCGGATCACCCGATCCTGAGCCGCGAGGACGAGGTTCAACTGGCCCGCGAGATCCGGAAGGGCGACCAGCAGGCGCTCAATCGACTGGTCGCTGCCAACCTGCGCTTCGTCGTCACGGTGGCCAAGCGCTACCGCAACCACGGAGTGGCCTTCGCGGATCTCGTCAACGAAGGCAACCTCGGCCTGATGCGTGCCGCTCGCCGGTTCGACGAGACCAAGGGCGTTCGATTCATCTCGTACGCGGTGTGGTGGATTCGGCAGGCGATGATGCAGGCCATCGCCGAACAATCTCGGATCGTTCGCATCCCCGTCGGGCGGATGGACGAAGCCAACCGGGTCGTCCGTACGTCGCGGCAGCTGAGCCAGGAGCTCGGACGCCGCCCGACGCCTGAAGAGGTCGCGATCGAGCTGGATCTCAGTCCCGAAGCGGTTCAGCGGTCGCTGAGCATGCACAGCGGATACGTGTCCCTGGACGCGCCGGTTCCGGACACCGAGGACACCTCGATGCTCGAGCTCATTCCGGACCGGGAAGGAGAGGAGCCCGAGGAGCGGACACAGCGCGAAGAGCTGAAGGACGTGCTGGAGGCCAGCCTCACGCACCTTCCCGAGCGGGAAGCTCGCATCCTCAAGCTGTACTTCGGTCTCGATGGGGAGGAACCACACACGCTGGAGCAGATTGGCCGCGAGTTCGCCGTCAGTCGGGAGCGAATTCGGCAGATCAAGGACCGGGCTCTCGTCCGCCTTCGACTCGGCGCTACCGGACGCGTTCTGGCGTCCTTTCGCGACCGCTGAACCACCGATCGATTCGTCTTGACACCTGTGGTGGTCCCCTTTAGCTTCCGGGGCTGCTAGCGGGATGATCCTGGCCGCTGCCGCCGCGTGCGGGGGCGGCCCGCTTTTTCTCTCAGATTCGTGGCCACGAGGTACGGGCGCTCCGAGCGGAAACGTACGGGCGATCAAGGAATGAAGACGTATTCGGTCAAAGCTGGTGAAATCGAACGGGACTGGTACGTGGTCGATGCCACGGACCAGGTGCTCGGGCGACTCGCGACTCGGATCGCATCCGTGCTGCGCGGGAAGCACAAGCCTACGTTCAGCCCGCACCTCGACGTCGGCGACTACGTGGTGGTCGTGAACGCCGCGAACGTGCGTCTGACGGGTCGCAAGGCGGAGCAAAAGGAGTACTTCCGGCACAGCGGTTACATGGGTGGCGAGAAGGCCATTCCCTTCGAGACGATGATGCGGACCCACCCGGAGAGGGTGATCGAGAGGGCGGTGAAGGGGATGCTCCCCAAGAACGCTCTCGGCCGCCAGATGTCGCAGAAGCTGAAGGTCTACGCCGGGGCGGAGCACCCGCACACGGCGCAGCGACCGCAGCCGCTGGAAGTGTGACCGCCCGACCGCGGGCGAGCAAAGACACGGAGGAAGCTTGGCGGACAGCAAGACATTTCAGGCCGTAGGCCGGCGCAAGGCAGCGGTGGCGCGGGTGTGGCTGCGGCCTGGAGACAGTTCCTGGAGCATCAACGGGCGCGATCTCGAGGATTACTTCCCGATCGCGCGGCACCGGGCGGCGGCATCCAAGCCGTTCGAGGTGACGGGAACCGAGGGCCGATTCGCGGTGCACGCCCGAGTCTCGGGCGGTGGACCGACCGGACAGGCGGAAGCGGTCCAGTTGGCGGTGGCGCGTGCGATCCTCGAGATGGACGAGGACATGCGCTCCACGCTGCGATCGCACGATCTGCTGACGCGTGATCCTCGGGTGGTCGAGCGCAAGAAGCCCGGTCGCCCCAAGGCACGCAAGCGGTTCCAGTTCTCCAAGCGGTGATCACGCTGCCATCACGACGACGGCGCAGCCGAACCCGATAAGCGAGTAAACGAGAGCATGTCAGAAGTCGGTCTGAAGGAATTGCTACAGGCTGGTGTCCACTTCGGCCACCAGACGCACCGCTGGAACCCGAAGATGCGCAGGTTCATCTTCGCGGAGCGAGGCGGTATCTACCTGATCGATCTGAAGAAGACCCTTCGGGAATTGAATCGGGCCCGCGACCTGGTGAACGGCGTGGTCCGCGGTGGCGGCAACGTGCTTTTCGTCTGCACGAAGCCCCAGCTCAAGGGCCTCGTCAAGGCGGAGGCCGAGCGGTGCGGCGCGTTCTACGTGACCGAGCGCTGGCTCGGCGGCCTGCTGACGAACTTCCAGACCATCAAGAAGAACATCCGTCGTCTCAAGGACCTCGAGAGGGGTGCCGAGGAGGGGGCGTTCGAGTTCTACACGAAGAAGGAGCGGCTCCTTCTCGACCGGGAGCGGGAGAAGCTGGAGCGCTACCTGTCCGGCATCAAGGACATGAACCGGCTGCCCGGCCTGGTCTTCGTGGTGGACGCGAACAAGGAGGACATCGCGGTACGCGAGGCGAACCGCCTGGATATCCCCGTGGTCGCGATCGCAGACACGAATGCCGACCCGGACAAGCTCACCATCCCGATCGCCGGTAACGACGATGCCATTCGCTCGGTGTCCCTGATCACGGGGGCGATCGCCGACGAGATCATCATGGCGCGGCGCGAGGCACCCGAGGGAACGGGGCGAGCCGAAGAAGAAGCGGCGCTCACCTATTCGTCCGATCTCGGCGGGACCGGGGCGGCGGAGGGCAAGCGGAAGAAGAGGCCGAAGCGTCGCCCGCGTCCCGAGTTGATCAAGCGGCGCCGGCACGCCACGGATCCCGAGGCGGGCTCGCCCGAGGGTGAGGCCGACGAATCGGACGCCGGTGACGACGCGGAGATGGACGGCGACGAGGTGGTCGTGGAGGAGGTCGTCGTAGAGGAGGCAGTCATCGTCGAAGGAGGCGACGACTCGCCGCCCGATACGGAGGCCGAGGAAGTGGCCCTCACGGCGGAAGCGTCCGGCGGGGAAGACGGGGAACGCAAGGATCCCGGCTCACCCTGAGCGGACGCGAAACGGTGGGCCACTTCGGTGGCCCATTTTTTTTGTGTTCCGACGTTTGGCGGTGCCTCCGTGCGCCGCGGATATGCGATCATGAACGGAGAAGGGAATAGACAGATGTCAGCGATCACGGCGGCAGCGGTGAAGTCCTTGCGTGACCGGACGGGCGCGGGAATGATGGACTGCAAGAAGGCCCTCGTCGAGACCGGCGGTGACGAGGAGCAGGCCATCGACCTCCTTCGGCAGTGGGGTTCGGCCAAGGCGGCGAAGCGGTCCGAGCGCGAGATGTCGGAGGGCATCGTGGCGATCGAGGTCGACGAGAGTGCGGTTGGCATGGTGGCCGTGTCCAGCGAGACGGATTTCGTGGCCCGTAACCAGGACTTTCAGGACTTCGCGACGAGCCTGGCCCGGCGGGTGGCCGCCTCGGATCTGCCCGAGGGGGAGGTGCTCGATGGCTCCAGCGTGCTCGATCACGCGGGTTTCGAGGATCTTTCCGGCGAACTGGAGTCGATGAGGGCGACGATCGGCGAGAACCTGGAGGTGCAGCGGGCCGTGCGCATGGCGGTCCCGAAGGATGGAGAGGTGGGTTCGTACCTGCACTTCGGCGGCCGCATCGGTGTTCTCGTGGATGTCGCGGCGGAAGGAACCGGGGTTTCCGACCTCGTTCGTGACCTGGCGATGCACATCGCCGCCACCGATCCGATGGGCGTTTCTCCGGAGGACATCCCGGAGGAGGATCGGGCGCGTGAGCGCGCCGTGCTGGTGGAGCAGGCCCGTGCGGAGGGCAAGCCCGAGCACATCGCGGAGAAGATCGTGGAGGGCCGGATGAGGAAGTACTTCGAGGAGAACACGCTTCTGAAACAGCCCTTCGTCAAGGACCCGGACACGAGCATCGAGGAGCTCGTGGCTGGTCACGGCTCCGATGTGAGCGTCCGCCGGTTCGTACGCTTCGCGATCGGAGGTTAGAGAGGCGCCTTTGTCCGATCTGAAATATCCCCGGGCCCTGGTGAAGCTCTCGGGAGAGTCGCTCGCGGGAGCCCGAAGGTTTGGAATCGAGCCGGAGGTCGTGGACAGTCTCGTTCTCGAAATCGAGAAGGTCCACGAAGCCGGGATCAAGCTGGGGCTGGTGGTCGGAGGCGGGAACATCGTTCGGGGTGCGGTCGCCAGCGAGCGCGGCATGGACCGCGTGTCCGCAGACTACATGGGCATGCTGGCGACCGTCATCAATGCCCTCGCCCTGCAGGACGCTCTCGAGCGGCACGGCGTCGAGTCGAGAGTCATGACCGCCATCCGGATGGAGCAGCTTGCCGAGCCGTACATCCGGCGGCGGGCCCTCCGTCACCTGGAGAAGGGTCGCGTGGTGATCTTCGCCGGGGGGACGGGAAACCCGTATTTTTCGACCGATACGGCGGCCGTGCTCAGGGCGATCGAAATGGAGGCCGACGTGATCTTGAAGGCCACCAAGGTCGACGGTGTCTACTCGGCCGATCCCGACAGGGAGCCGGACGCCGAGTTCCTTCCGGATCTCACCTACCGCGAGGTCATCAACCGGGAGCTCGGAGTGATGGACGCGGCCGCCGTGTCCCTCTGTCGGGAGAACGATCTGCCCGTCATCGTACTCAACATCGGCAAGCCCGGGGCGATCCTGGCTGCGTTGCGCGGCGAGCGGATCGGCACACTCGTAACCTGAA
>NZ_JBZQEK010000188.1:0-13356 GCF_058719085.1 Candidatus Benthicola sp. | reverse complement strand
GCTGCACCTGTTCCGCGGGGAGTCCTCGTTCGGCACCTGGATGCACCGGCTCGCGGTGAACTCCGCGTTGAATCGCCTGCGGCGGCAGAACAAGCGGCCGACCGTCGAGGCGACGGCTGAGCGGCGATCGGGGCCGCCCCCGACGGACGAGACGGTGCTGAACCAGAAGATGCTGACGCAGGCGCTGGACCGACTGTCCCCCGGCTATCGAACGGTACTGGTGCTGCACGACGTCGAGGGGCTGACGCACGAAGAGATCGCCGAGCGAACGGGAGTCGCCGTAGGAACGTCCAAGTCACAGTTGCACAAAGCCCGGGCCCGGATGCGCGAGATGCTATCCCCCGCCCGGGAGAGAAGTGAAGCAGGAAACCATGGCTGAACACCTGAGCAGAGAACGCATCTCGGCCCTCCTCGAAGACCCGACGGGTCTGCCGGGTGAGGCCGAGCACCTCGCCGGCTGCGACGAATGTGCCGGCGAGTACGAGCAGATGAGCCGGATGCGCATGGCCCTGTCCGGGCTCACGGATCTCGAGGCCCCCGCCGGTGAGTGGGAGGCGATCGAGGGCCGCCTCGGACTGGGGCCGGTAGTGACGTCCGGCGGACGGCGGCGCTGGAGGCGAGCGTCGATCTGGCCGTTGCAGGCGGCTGCCGTGATTGCGCTGTTCGCATCCGGCCTGCTGGTGGGCCAGCGGTTCGACCGGGGTGAGGGTGAGCTCCCGGGCTCCGCCGTTCTCGCAGAGACCGCGAGGGAGGCCGAGCCCGAATCGAGCATGCAGATCGAGCCGGCCGCCGCCTACCTCAGAACGGTGGCCGACCTGGAGCAGTTGCGAGCCGGTCCTTCCGGGTCGACACCGTCCCTTTCCGGGCCGGAAGTCTATGCGGAGAGGATCACGCATCTGGACGCGATGATCGATGCGTCGCGTGACGCGCTGCGCGAGGCGCCGGAGGACCCGGTGTTGAACAACTTCCTCTTCCAGCTCGTGGATGAACGAGACCAGCTGTCCCGGCAACTCGGGCAAACGCTGCGCATGACGGCGGCGGAGTATTGAGAGATGACTGACGACCGCAGCTTCGAGCGCCGCGGCGCGCGGCGAATTTCGATCGCGTTGGGGACGATCGTCCTCGGGGTGGTGTTCTCGGGGTCGGGACTCGGCGCGCAGGAAGTCACCACGCGCTGGGTCCAACAGGACAAGGCCCGCATCGGCGTCATGCTGGAAGAGATCTGCGAGGCTCCGCCCTCGACGGATGTGGTGTGCGACCGGCCTCCGGTCGTGTCCTCGGTCGTCGTCGACGGGCCGGCGGACCAGGCCGGAGTGCAGGCCAGGGACACCCTCCTGTCCGTGAACGGACTGGACGTGACGCGTTCCGAGGGCCGGAGCGTTCTGCTGAGCCTGCAGGCCGGCGTACCGGTCCGGCTCGAGGTCGGTCGAAAGGGAGGTCGGCAGACGATCGACGTCACTCCGGAGGTCAGGCCGCCCGAGCCCTACGTGGAGGTGCGTACTTTCTTCGCCGATTCGGCGTCCCCCACGGGAGAGACCGGTGAACGGGTCCAGATCGTCCGCGTTCCATCGGTACGCCGCGGGCTGGAAGAGCTGGAGTTCCGACTCGACTCGGTGCGTCCCCGCGGAGAGGGTTTCGTGTTCTTCCAGGAGGACACGGACGGGACCTTCAACGTCGAGGTGGCGGACTCCGCCAAGGCACACGTGATCCTCGAGCGAATGCGTGAAAAGCTGCCAGGCGGGAGCGGAGTGGGCGTGTCGGTGTGGGAGAACGAAGAGCTGGCCCGTCGTCTGGCCCGGGTGCGGGATTCTTCCTTGAAGACGGCCCGGGTGCATCTCGACTCCCTCATCCGGTTGCGCGGGCGTGTCCGGGAGCTGACCGGAGACTCCCTGGCCTTGTCCCTCACTGTGGAGACGGGAGCGGATCCCGAGGGCCGGTGGTCGTACTACGTGGCGCCGCGCGAGGTGCCGGGGCCCGTCCGGGTGTTGCTTCAGTCGGACTACCGGGTTGGCGGGGCCGAGTTTCGTGAGCTCAGCGAGTCCCTCGCGGAGTACTTCGAAGGCGTGGAGGAGGGACTCCTCGCGCTTCGGGTGCTCCCCGATACGCCTGCCTACCGGATGGGCCTTCGAGATGGCGATGTAGTCGTGGAGGCGAACGGCGAGAAGTGCCACAATATCAGCGTGTTACGGCAAGCTCTGGCGGGCGCGGGGGCAGACCGGCCCGTGGAAGTAAAGTGGGTACGTAAAGGGCAATTGCAGGCCGGTCAGCTGGAACCGAGCTGACCCCGACGGGGCCCTGCGCTTGTCGCCCCGGTTCCGCTTCCTCACATTCCGCGCATGACCTCCCGACAGGAGCCGACCGGGGCTCTCTTCGAACCGGTGGCCGCCGAGCTCATCCGAGCGATGGTCGACTGGACGGAACGGCGCGACGCATGGACGGAGGAGACGCTCGACGCCTGGGCGCGGCGAGCCTTTCGGATCCAGTACGAGGGCAACGAGCCGTATCGACGCTACTGCGAGGCCCGCTCGTTGAGTCCGGCCGACGTGGACGGCTGGCGGGACTTCCTCCCGGTGCCGACCGCCGCCTTCCGAGCGGTCGATCTGATCGTCGGCGGGCGGAGGGCCGCCGAGGTCACCTTCGTGACGAGTGGCACCACCGGCGGAGAGAGGGCACGGGGCCGCCACTTCGTCCGATCTGCCGAGCTGTATCGAACCGCGCTCAGGGCAGCCTTTCGTGCTTTCGTGCAGCGACCGGAGCACGCCTGCCGGATGATCGCTTTACCGCCATCCTTTACGTTTGAGCCGACCTCTTCGCTCGGGTTCATGTTCGACGATATCCTGGCACAGGCGGGCGATGACGGGCGTACGGTCGCATCGCCGGAGGGCGTGGACTGGCTGAAGCTGGACCGGGAAATCGAGGTCGCGGCTGCCGCTGCGCGTCCCATCTGCCTGCTCGGCACTACGGTGGGCCTGGCCGCGTGGCTGGAGCGGCTTCGGGACGGCCGTTCGTCTGCCCCCGCGTTTCCGCCCGGGTCCCTGCTCATGGACACCGGAGGGGCCAAGGCAGAGAAGGGCCTCGCACGATCGGAGGTGGTCCGGTCCCTGGCCGACCGGGTGCAGGTCTCCGTCGACTCGGTGATCAACGAGTTCGGAATGACCGAACTGCTTTCGCAGCGATACGGGCGGGGTGACCCGCCGGCGCCGCTGATCGGCCCGCCGTGGCTCCGGAGCCGGGTGCTGGACCCCGTTTCGCTCGAGGAGGTGCCCGCCGGGGAGGTAGGCCTGCTCTGTCACTTCGACCTCGCGAACCTCGGGAGCGTGTGTTCGGTGCTGACGGAGGATCGTGGCCGGATCGCCGGAGCTGGAATCGAGTGGATCGGGCGAACGGAGGGAGCGCGTCCACGCGGGTGTTCCCTCGCCACAGTCGAGCTTCTGGAGGCGCAAGACCGTGCTTGAAGCGTGGCATCTTCCCGGCCTGGACCGGGAGCCGGGCGACTGGATGGAGGGGCGTACGGGGGGCGGTGCGGTCTTCCGCGCCCCGTCCCTCTCCGGATCGGATGCGGCGGACGTCGCCAGTTCGGTGCGAACGGCTGCGATGGAGGCCCGAGCGTCCCTCACCACGGAGCGGGTGATCGAGTCCGTTGCCTCGGCCGCTGGAGAGCTGTCCGGCGATGGACCCCGGGCGCTGGCGGCCCGGGAGCTGCTGCACCTGGAGCTCGGGTGGGACGACCGCCTGGCCCGGGGGACGCTCGAGGGAATGGCGCGCAACTGGACCCAGGCGGCCCTGAGGGACCTCGTCCGGCAGGAGCTCGGAAGTCAGGCAGCGCTCGACGGCTTCGAGGTCGACGGGATGTGGACAGGCCCCGGGACGCGCAGCCGACGAGCCGTCGGCCCGCCGCTGATTCTGCAGGTGCTGGCGGGGAACGTGCCCGGTGTGGCGATCACCGCGACCATCCGCGCCCTCCTGGCGCGATCGGGTGTGCTCTGCAAGCTGCCGGAGGGGGAGCCCGGCCTCCTGCCGCTGTTCGCGCGCCTGCTGGCGGCGAAGGACCCCTTGCTGGGTCGATGCATCGCCGCCACGTGGTGGCCGGGAGCGAGCTTTCCGGCGGCGTGGCGCGACTGGAGCCACCAGGCCGGCGCAACGGTGGTCTACGGGGGCGAAGCGAGCGTCGAAGCGGTTCGGGCCAGCCTTCCGGGTCACGCCCGGCTCATCACCTACGGACCCCGGATCGGCGTCGCGGTGATCCTGACCGATGCGCGGCCCGGGGCGGCCGCCGATCTCGCCACCGATGTGTGCGCCTACGATCAGCAGGGATGCGTCTCGCCGCGACTCGCGTACGTGGTGGGAGGAGAGGCGGAGCCGTTTGCCCGAAACCTGGCGGCGGCCATGGCCGAGCGTACGCGGGATCATCCTCCGCCGATCCCGAGCGATTCCGAGGCCGTGGCGATCCGGGAGGCGAGGGCGACGTACGAGTTCGGGGGATATGCAGACGGGCGCTCCGGGATTTTGGCGCCGGGCGATTCCCTCGCGTGGACGGTGCTGTACGGGGAGACCGCCACGGCGAAGACGGAAGCCCTGCCGCGCGTCGTATCGATTCATCCGGTCAATCACCTCGCGCATCTGGAAGCCGTCCTGCAGCCGCTCGAGGGCCGGATCCAGGCCATCGGGTATGCAGGACGTGAGGGGGCGGAGAGCCTGGCAGAGCTCGGGTCCCGGCTCGGGGCGAGTCGCGTGGCCCCGCTCGGGGCGCTGGCGTGGCCCCCTCCCGACTGGCGACACGATGGCCGGCACCAGCTGCTCCCGCTGCTGAACTGGACGGACTTCGAAACCGGGCCGTAGCTTCCGCGCCCGCACGCAGCGCGAGGACGTAGATGCCTGTTCTATGAGGCACGGGGCAGGATTGCCGAATTCAAATGTGGAGGTCGAGGACGATGGGAAGGTGGAATACGAAGTGGACGGTCGGTCGAGCGGTCCTCGCCATGGGGATGGCCGTGGTGGTTGGCGTGCCCTCCGCGACGGCGCAGGAAGCCAACCCGGCCGACGGAGAAGGGCTGGTCGTGGACTACCCGGTGTTCAATCCGGTCCAGCCGCCGAGTGGCTACGAGGCCGCCATCGAGGCGGGCACGCGGACCGTGGAAGGGAGACCGGGACCCAACTACTGGCAGCAGTGGGTCGATTACGACATCGACGTGACGATCGAGCCCGAGAGCGCCCTGCTGACCGGAAGCGAGACGATCACGGTGCGGAACGACACGCCGGTCGACAGACCGGTGCTCGTCCTGCACCTGTACCAGAACCTCTACAAGGAGGGGTCCCCGCGCGTTCGGGGCGCGGCCATCAGCGGGGGGATGACGCTGGACCGCGTGGCTGTGAGTGGCATGGAGCTGACGGAGCTGCCGCCTCGCCAGTTCTTCGGGATGCAGCAGCGCGGACCGCAGGAGCCCGGCTACCGGGTCTCCGGCACGGTTATGGTGGTCTCCCTTCCCGAGCCTCTCCCCGCGGGGGGGGTGGTGGAGCTCGAGGTGGACTGGTCCTTCACCGTGCTGGGAAGCGGCGGCATGCGGATGGGACACCTGAACCACGAGATCTTCCAGCTGGCACAGTGGTTCCCGCAGATCGCGGCGTTCGATGACGTGTTCGGTCAGGACCAGTCTCCCTACCTGGGGAGCGGAGAGTTCTACACGGACTACGGCGATTACACGGTGGACGTCACGGTGCCCGAGGGCTGGCTCGTCGTGGGAACGGGAATGCTGTTGAATCCCGCGGACGTGCTCTATCCGGAAGCCGCCGAGAAGCTGGCGTCCGCACCGGCGCTGGATACGGTCATCAAGGTCGTCAGCGAAGCGGATCGCGAGGCGGGTCGCGCCACCCTTCCGGCGGATGACGGCTGGCACACCTGGAGCTTCGAGGCGGAGAACGTGCGCGATTTCGCCTTCGCCGCGGGCGTCACGTACGTGTGGTACGCGACCGGGGCGGAGACCGGGAGCGACCAGGGCAGGGCCCTGATCCAGAACGTGTTCGATCCCCGCATGGACCACTGGGCTCCGGCCACGGAGTACGCCAAGCACGCGATCGAGTTCTTCTCGGACTACATCCTGCCCTATCCGTATCCGCAGGCCACGGCCGCCATGGGTCCGCCGGAGGTGAGCGGGATGGAGTATCCGATGATCACCTTCATCACGCACCAGGCCGAGGGCCGTGGTCTGAACGGCGTGGTGACGCACGAGCTGAGCCACTTCTGGATGCCGATGATCGTCGGCACGAAGGAGATGGCGTACGCCTGGATGGACGAGGGGCTGACGGTGTTCAATACGTCACTGGCGATGGCCGATTACTACGGCACGCCCGTGGCGCGGCCCGGCGATGACCGCGGCTACCAGATGGTCGTGCAGATGGAGATGCAGGAGCCGATCATGGGTCACGCGGACCACGCCGAGTTCCCGTTCGGCCAGAACGTGGCGGCCTACAGCAAGCCGGGCATGCTGCTCCACACGATGCGCCACATGATCGGTCAGGAGACCTTCGACGCCTTCTACCAGGACTACGCGGCGACCTGGGCGTTCAAGCACCCGATGCCGTGGGACTTCTTCGCCATGGCATCCGATGCCGCCGGTGCGGACCTGGACTGGTTCTGGCAGCCGTGGTTCTACGGCGAGGCGACCCTGGACCAGGCCCTCGACTCGGTGGTCCCGGGCGCCGGTTCGGCCGAGATTACCGTATCGAACCTCTCCAGCGGCGTGATGCCCGTCGAGCTCACGCTCGAGTACGCGGACGGATCGACCGACACCGTCGTGTGGCCCGCCGCCGTTTGGGCAGGGACGCGCACGGCCACGGGAGACGTGCCCACGTCGGGCGAGCTGACGAAGGTCACGATCGACGCCGAGGGTTATTATCCGGACCTGGACCGATCGAACAACGAGTGGGAAGCGGTCGAAGGCTGATCCGCGTCCCGCGCCGCCGGCCGGTTGAATGGCAGGAGCTGAAGCGAGAGACGGAGAAGTCTGGCGAGCCTACCAGGACTACTTCCGGGCGGCGCCCGAGATCGTGTTCGAGTGGAACGATCGGGAGACCGCCGCCCGGGGGTGGCTCGTCATCAACAGTCTCAAGGGGGGTGCGGCCGGTGGCGGCACCCGGATGCGTCGCGGTCTGACGCGCAACGAGGTGACGTTCCTGGCGAAGGCCATGGAGCTCAAGTTCGCCTTCGCCGGCCCGGCCATCGGCGGGGCCAAATCGGGCATCGATTTCGATCCGAGCCACCCGGACAAGCGCGAGGTTCTCGCCCGATGGTTTCGAGCGATCCGCTCGGAGCTGCTGTCGCGGTACGGGACCGCCGGCGATCTCAACGTCAGCGAGATCGACGAGGTCATCCCCCTGTGCGGGGAAATCGGTGTCGGACATCCGCAGCTGGGCGTCCTGCGTGGCCACTTCGGCCTCGACGGCGAGGCGCTGGGCCGTCGCTCGGAGCTCATGCACATCGGACTCGACCAGCCGGTGCCACCGGATTACGGCCTCGCGGGCAAGGAGGCGCGCGTCTTCGCCCTGGTGACCGGCTACAGCGTGGCCCAGTCCGCGCTGCGCCTGCTCCGACATCAGGACCGCTCGCCTTCGGACACCCGGGTCCTGCTGCAGGGGTTCGGGTCCGTTGGAGGTGCGGCCGCCCTCTACATGGCCCGGTCCGGTTTCCGGATCGTCGCCATCTCCGACGCACGGACCGGCCTGCGCGCGTCGAGCGGTTTCTCCGTCGATGACATCGAGGGTCTGCTGCTCCGAAGAACGGGCAACACGCTGCCCTCGGTGGCCGGATGCGGCGATCCGTGTGCGAGCGACGAGTTGTTCGACACCCCTTCGGACCTGCTCGTGGCCGCGGCCGCTTCGGGAACCCTGGACCGCGAGGTACTGAAGCGCCTTCGTGCGGCGGGCGTTCATTCGATCGTCGCGGGAGCGAATCATCCGTTCGCATCCGTAGCCCCGGGCGACACGAGCGTCGAACAGGAGGCGGACGAGCAATTCGCGATCGTCGCCGATATCATCGCGAGCTGTGGAACGGCGCACGCGTTCGCCTGCCAGAGCCGTTCCGATTTTCCGCTGCAGCCCCGGATCGTCTTCGAGTCGATCGAGGAGACGGTAGGAGAGGCCGTGGACGAAGCCGTTCGCCGAGCCGGATCTGCCGATCGGGGGTTGCTGGCGGCGGCCCTCGGCATGGCCCTGGAGAGATGTGCCTGACCCCATCGAAGACCCCATGTGAACCCGACCCAACCGGAGTGAACCCGTGAATGCAGATCTTTCCCGATACGTGAGCTCGAACCGCGAGCGGTTCGAGCAGGAGCTGGTCGACTTTCTTCGCATCCCCAGCGTGAGCACGGAGAAACGGTACGCCGACGAGGTCGCCCGGTGCGCCGAGTGGCTTGCGGATACGATACGCGAGGCGGGAATGGACGCGGTGGAGATCATCCCCACGGACGGAAACCCCTTCGTGGTGGCGGAGAAGATCGTGGATCCCGAGGCTCCCACCGTGCTCGTCTACGGACACTACGACGTCCAGCCGGTGGATCCCGAGGAGCTGTGGGACACCCCGCCCTTCGAACCTGCGTTCCGTGCCGGGCGCGTGTATGCGCGCGGTACGAACGATGACAAGGGACAGGTCCTGATGCACATCAAGGCCCTCGAGACGCGCCTGAAGGGCGGGTTCGGGCTTCCGATCAACGTCAAGCTGTGCATCGAGGGCGAGGAGGAGATCGGTTCGGTCCACCTGGAGGACTTCCTGCGCTCGGAAGCCGACCGCCTCGCGTGCGATGCCGTGATCGTGAGCGACACCGGAATGCTCGGGATCGACATTCCCTCGATCGGCACCGGCCTTCGGGGCATCGCCTACCTGGAGGTGTTCGTCGACGGGCCGGCCGGCGACCTGCATTCGGGGAGCTATGGCGGTGCGGTCGTGAATCCGGCGATCGCCCTCGCTCAGATCATCGCACAACTCAAGGACGATGACGGACGCATCACGATCCCCGGCTTCTACGATCGGGTGCGGCCGATCTCGGACACGCTCCGCGAAGCCACCCGGGCGCTTCCGTTCACCGACGATGAGTTCCTGCAGGAGACGGGCGCTCCGGCGCTGGGGGGCGAAGCGGGCTACTCGACGCTGGAGCGGTTGTGGTACCGTCCTTCGCTGGATGTGAACGGGATGATCTCTGGCTTCACCGGCGATGGAGCGAAGACCGTTCTTCCGGCCAAGGCCAGCGCGAAGATCTCCATGCGTCTCGTGGCGGACCAGGACCCGGACGAGATCGCTCAGCTGTTCACGAACCACGTCCAGGCGATCGCGCCGGAAGGGGTGACGGTGCGGGTGGTGCCCTCGCATGGCGGGTGGCCATGGGCCGGCGACCCGGACAGCCCGCTGTTCGAGGCGGCCGCAAAGGCCCTCGAGGACGCGTTCGGCCGTCCCCCGGTCTACATCGGCGAGGGCGGCTCCATACCGATCATTCCGCTGTTCGAAGAGGTGCTGAAGGGGCCGGTGCTGCTGCTCGGATTCGCGCCTCCGGGTGGAAACGCCCACGCTCCCAACGAGTGGATGGACGTGGAGACGTACCACAAGGGAATCGAGACGATCGCGAGGCTGTACGACGAGGTGGCCGAGCGCGGCATCTGATCCAAGCCGCCGGATCTCCCGCTCGACGCGGACGGTCGAAGGAGCGCGGGGCCGGTCGCTGGCGACCGGCCCTCTCCGCTTCGGACCGGGGGGCTATTCCTCGGGCGGCTCCAGCCCCTCCTGCTCGCGGACCCGCTGCTCCTCCTCCAGCCTCGCCCTGCGAGCCGAGTCCGCGGCCGCGATCACGCGGTCCCAGTCGCTCGCGATCGCGGTGCGCCTCGAATCCCGCTCGGCTCGCGCAGCCTCCACGCCATTTCGCAGGTCGTCGATCCGCATGTCGAAGCCCATCGGTGCGAAGACCTGGCGCTCTCCACGCCACCATCCCGACACGGTCCCATCGTACGCCACCCGGGCCGAGAAGCCCGCGGGTGTGGTCCGGGCGCCGAGATAGCTCGCACCGCCGTCGATGACGCCCCCTTCGCCCTCACCGGAGATCTCGAACGCCTCGTAGTCGAGCCCGCCGAGGGGACGTGGGGAGACGACCCACAGGATCTGCTGCTGGAGGTCGGCAATCACCCCGATTCGCATGGAATCGACCTCGGGAAGCACGAGCTTTCGTGCGGGGTTCGAGGTCGCGACTTCGAATACGGTGTCGGACATCGCCCGGGCGAATACCCACAGGCCGTCCGAAGCCGGTGTGACGACCACGTTGCGCCGGAACGCCTTCAACTCTCGCAGTGACTCGGGACCCACGTCGGGGGAGAGGAGGGTGTCCCGGTTCTGTCCGAGGAAGTCGCTCTGTATGACGGACAGCGTCGGGATCGTGTCGGAGCCCGTGAAGGTGCGGACCCCGTAGGTCAGCCGCAGCGGATCGCTGGCGACCTCGAGTATGGACGGGCGCAGTCCGGGATCGAAGCCCCGGAGGTGCTGTCCGCCGGGAGAGTAGAGGTCGAGCATTTCCGTCGAGTCGTCGTACACGAAAATCCCGGCGTCCTGAGCGATCGCCAGCCGGGCCGGCCTCACGATCTCGGCGGGCGGCCGGTCCTGGAGGCCGATGACGCCGTACTCTCCCCTCGAGGGATCGTATCGCAGCACGGCGGCCGCGAAGCGGTCGATCGCCCAGACCACGTTGCGGGAGGCGGCCTGAAAGTCCAGCGGCGTGTAGACGTCGACTCCGAGCGTATCCGGATGTGCCCAGATCTCGACGGCCGCGTCCCCCGCTTCGGTGCCCTCGGCGGGCGCGGGTGCCTCGTCTTCTCCACAGCCCTGCAAAACGGCCGCGACCACGAACAGTGAAAGCGCGAGGCCGACGGGGCGGCTCCAGGTCCGCGGATTCGCACGTCTTCTCCGGGGGGTGCTCAATCGTCTCATCATGTCCTGATCGATGGGGGTGGTGGCTGCCTCAATCCCATTCCCGCACGTCGGGCCCGTGCCCGGGCTCGACAGGGCACCGATGATACTGCATTTGCTCGTGACCGCCAACGATGGAACCGCTCCGGCAAGGCAGATGATAAACTGTTGATAGCTGCGCGGAGGTTGGCAGCCAGGCGGCAGGGAGGGTTCGCGGGACCGGTCTCGGGGGAGAGTAAGAGAAGGATGTTCAGGATACAGAGCCTTGGCGGCATTCGGATCACCGATGCGGCCGGACAGAAGGTCCGCCTGCGATCGCGCAAGCACGTGGCGCTGCTTCTTTACCTCACGGCAGACAGTAACCGTGTGCATACGCGCGACTCCCTCGCCCGGCTTCTCTGGCATACACCGATCGAACGGGCGAGGCACTCCCTGAGCCAGGCCCTGTATGATCTTCGACGCAACCTGCCTTCCGTGATCGCGTCAGCTACAGGCGATGCCGTCAACATCGCTCCCGCTGCCATCCGTCTCGATGCCATCGAACTCGAACAGGCCCTGAAGGAGGACGATCTGGCCAGGGCGGTGGAACTGTACCGGGGCCCGTTCGCGGACAACCTCGTGGACGCGGGGACGGACGACTTCGAGCGCTGGTTGGAGGCAGAGCGAATCCGAATTCGCCGACTCGGGGAGATGGCCCTGCGTCGCTATGTGCGTCAGTGTGACGAGGCAGCCCAGTGGGGGGAAATGTGTGTCGCCGCTCTACGGCTGGTGAAGCTCTCCAACCTGGATGAAGAGGCGCATCGAGCTCTGATGCGGGGATTGTGGCTACATGGAGATGCGGCTTCCGCCATCCGGCACTACGAGGAAGTCGTGGTGCCACTGGAGTCGGAATTGCCAGGCGGGCTGTCCGAGGAAACCCGTCGGCTGGCCGTCCGCATCCGATCCACACCGGCCCCGGAGCCCTGGGTCGATGACCTCGGCGAGATTCAGACCCCGTTTCTTGGCCGTGAAGCGGAAATGGAAGTCCTGCGTTCATCCGTGCGCGACATCTCTCGCGATTCCGCTACGGCGGTTCTGGTCACCGGAGAAGCGGGAATCGGGAAGACCCGTCTCGTCACCGAGTTCATTCGCTCGGTAGCGCTCGACGACGTTCGCCTCCTCGAGAGCCGCTGCTACCCCGCGGAGGCGGAAGTCCCCTACGGTCCGGTCATCGATGGCCTGCACGCTCTTGCCTCCGACGTATCGCGACGTTCGACGGACGAACTCGAATCGTTCACCCGCATCGGTCATCTATTTCCCGAGTTCGAGCACCTTGTCCGGGACACGGACGAGAGGGTAGACCCGGCCGCATGGCGGCGACGTCTGTACGAGGAGGTGACCGGCCTCGTGCGCGTTGGACTTGCCGAGCAGCCGATCGTCTGGGTGATCGAGGACGTACAGTGGATGGACGCGACCTCCACATCGCTGCTCCACTACCTGACCCGCAGACTCGACGGATATCCCTTTCTCCTCATCTGCACCCTTCGGGTGCCAAGGGGCAAAGAGCTTCCCGAGGCGCTTCCTCTCAGCCGTCCCGGCGACTCCGATCTCAGCCGGGAGCTGAGACTGGCGCCTCTGTCCGACGAACAGATCGCCGAGATCCTCCGCCGCGCTACGCCGGACCCAGGGCTCGGTGCGGCGCTCCAGCTGGCGCGCCGCCTCTCGGGCGGCAACCCGCTGTACGCCCTGGAGGCATTTCGAGCCGCGGCCGGCTCGACGGAATGGGCGGCCGAGGCGTCGGACTGGGACCCGCTGACAGACGCCAGGCTGAGCAAGGTGCTCGCCGTCCGGCTGAAAGGGCTGTCGAGATCGTCGCTCACGCTGCTGCAGGCGGTCTCGGTGCTCGAACGACAGGCGACACCCGGTGCGGTTGCGGCGATTTCCGGACTGACGCTCCGGGAGGCATCCGAAACCAGCGTGGAACCCTATGGCCGCGGTCTGATTCAGGATCGCGACGGGATCCTGGACTTCGTCAACGATATCATGCGCGAGTACGTGTACGCCGGAATGACGGCCCTTTCTCGCGCTGCCCTCCACCTCACCACGGCGGAATTCCTTGAGCGGGACTCGGCCGCGAACGCGGCCACCCTGGCCCGCCACTTCCATCTCGGGGAAGACCGGCCCCGGACCTATGAATACGCCATGCAGGCGGCGAGAGACGCCAAAGCAGCGGCTGGGCAGATGGAGGCCGCGGCGATGGCCGACCTGGCGGTGAGCAGCAGCCACGGGAAGACGGAGCGTCTTGCGGCGCTCCACCTGCTGGCTGAAGCGGAGCTGGAGTCTGCGCAACTGCCTCAGGCCCGAGAACACCTGGATGAGATCCTCCGGCTGGACGCGGACATGTCGGTGGAGCAGAAGGTGGAAGTGAAGCTGAAGTTGGT
>NZ_JBZQEK010000187.1:0-6768 GCF_058719085.1 Candidatus Benthicola sp. | reverse complement strand
GTTCGCCGGGCGGGTGCCGGTCTTCATCGGCGACGACGTGACCGACGAAGCGGCATTTGAGACCCTCGGAGTGCGGGACGTGAGCGTGAAGGTGGGGCCGGAGCCGACGGCCGCCGGGTTCCGGGTGGCGGACCCGGCACAGGTGGCCGCGCTGCTCTCACGGCTGCTGCAACTCAGAAGTCGAGTGACCGGCGGCGAGCGCTGACCTCCGTCAAACGTCCAGGTGGGTCCTCGCTGCGCTCGGAATCCTCGATGCCTGAGTCCTGTCAGCCTCAGACATCAAGGTTGCGGACGAACTTCGCGTTCTGTTCGATGAACTGGCGCCGCGGCTCCACGTCGTCGCCCATCAACCGCTCGAACAGCAGCGACGCCTCCGTCGCCTCGTCGATCGTCACCTGCAGCAGCGTCCGGTTGTCCGGGTTCATGGTGGTGTCCCACAGCTGCTCCGGGTTCATCTCGCCGAGTCCCTTGTAGCGCTGGGTATTCACGGACGATGAGCCCTTGCCGTTCGAAAACTCCTTCACGGCCCGCTCCCGCTCCTCCTCCGTGTAGCAGTAGATCTCCTTGCGACCCTTGTAGACGCGGTACAGCGGCGGCTGCGCGATATACACGTAGCCCGCCTCGATGAGCTCCTGCATCTGCCGGAAGAAGAAGGTGAGCAGGAGGGTCCGGATGTGTGCGCCGTCCACGTCCGCGTCGGTCATGATGACGATCTTGTGGTAACGGGCGGAGTCGAGAGAGAACTCCTCCCCGATTCCCGAACCGATCGCCGTGATGATCGCCCGGATCTCGTCGTTGGAGAGGATCTTGTCGATCCGCGCGCGCTCCACGTTCAGGATCTTGCCCTTCAGCGGCAGGATGGCCTGGAACTCCCGGTCCCTTCCCTGCTTGGCGGAGCCGCCCGCGCTGTCCCCCTCCACCAGGTACAGCTCCGAAAGGGAGGCATTGCGGCTCGAGCAGTCCGCCAGCTTGCCGGGCAGGATCCCGGTTTCGAGCGCCGACTTCTTCCGGGTCAGGTCGCGGGCCTTGCGGGCCGCTTCCCGGGCCCGTGCCGCCTGCACCGCCTTCTCGATGATCCGGCGGGCCGAGGAGGGATTCTCCTCCAGCCACGTGCCGAGCTTGTCGTTCACGAGGCTCTCGACGGCACCGCGAACCTCGCTGTTCCCCAGCTTGGTCTTGGTCTGCCCCTCGAACTGGGGCTCCAGGACCTTCACCGAGAGCACGGCCACCAGGCCCTCACGCACGTCGTCGCCGGAGAGGCTGGGGTCGCCCTTCTTGGCGTTCTTGCTCCCGTAGGCGTTGATCGTCCGGGTCATCGCGGCCTTGAACCCGGAGAGGTGCGTGCCGCCTTCGTGCGTGTTGATGTTGTTGACGAAGGTGAACGTGTCCTCGTTGTACCCGTCCGTGTACTGCATCGCGAGCTCGATCTCGGTCCCATCCTGCGAGCCCCCGAGGTAGATGACCTCGTCGTGCAGCGGAGTCTTGCTGCCCCTCAGGTACTCCACGTACTGGACGATCCCGCCCTCGTAGTGGAAGCGCTCCTCGCGGGGCTCCTCACCGTTCGATCGTTCGTCCCGGAGGAGGATGCTGACGCCCGCGTTGAGGTAGGCGAGCTCCCGCAACCGGTTGGCAAGGGTGTCCCAGCTGTACTGCAGCTCGGTGAAGATCTCCGGGTCCGGCTTGAAATGTACCGTCGTGCCGGTCTCCTTCGTCTTCGCGCCCTTCGCCAGCTCGGCATCCCGGGCGCCCCGCTGGAAGCTCTGCGTCCACACGAAGCCGTCCCGCTTCACCTCGACGCTGAGTCGCTCCGACAACGCGTTGACCACCGACACGCCCACGCCGTGGAGCCCACCGCTGACCTTGTACGACTCCTTGTCGAACTTGCCGCCCGCGTGAAGCCGGGTGAGGGCGAGCTCCACCCCGGGGATCTTCTCCGTGGGATGGATGTCGACCGGGATCCCGCGCCCATCGTCGGAGACGGTGATCGAGTCGTCGTCGTGGATCATCACCTCGATGTCCGTGCAGTAGCCGGCCATCGCCTCGTCGATCGAGTTGTCCACGACCTCGTAGACCAGGTGATGCAGCCCGCGGGCGGAGGTGGACCCGATGTACATCCCGGGTCGTTTCCGCACCGCCTCGAGGCCCTTGAGGACCTGGATCTGGCGGGACGTGTAACCGTCGCCCTTCCCCTTCGCAGCGTTGCCCTTAGCCTTGGCCATCCCGTTCCTCCGAAAACCTTCCGTCCGCCTGCACGAACACGATTCTCTCGATGCGTCCCCGTCGCTTGCCGGCGTTCAGCTTCCGCATCAGCTGCGGTCGCATCATCGACAGCTCCATGCGCCAGGACGCGCTCTGGACCTCCACGAACAGCGTCTCTCCCTGTACCCGTACGGGACGGGCCACGCGGGCGATGTGCTCGCCGACGAGGTCCTCCCAGTCCGCCACCACCGAGGCGCGCTCCACCTTCTCGGCGATCCCGAGACGCTGGAACATCGCGTCCACGAGGCCGGCGATCCGCTCGGGAGGGGTCTTACGGTCCCCCGGGTGGCGGCGCTTCCTTCGCCTGCCCGTCGTCGCCGGTCCGGATCGCCCGTCATCCATCCGTGAATACGACCCCTTCCCGGATCCTCCAGTGCGCCAGTCCGCCTCCGCGCAGCTCGATGTCCGCCGGCTTCGGAGCGGTCATCAGCACCTGACCGGACCTTCCCTCGTCGAGCAGCCGAACGACGCGCGAAGCCCGGTCCCGGTCCAGCTCGGCGAACACGTCGTCGAGCAGGTAGATCGGATCGCGGCCCAGCTTCTCGCGAAGCGTGTCGGCCTCGACGAGGCGAAGCGCGATGGCCGCCGTTCGCTGCTGGCCGCCCGACCCGAACGTTCGCAGGTCCCGCTCTTCCCCGCTGTCCTCCACCACGGCACGCAGCACGAGATCGTCCCGGTGCGGCCCCGCCTGCGTCGAGCCGCGTCGCCGGTCGCGCTCGGCGTTCTCGCGCATGGCGCGACGCAGCGCCTCCTCCCATCGGCTGACCCGAGCGTCGACGTCCCCCGGAAGTCCGTCCCCCGTCGCCTCGTCGCCCGGTGCGGGAGCGGCGGTCCCGACCCCGGGCTCGTATTCGAGCGTCCCGCTCCACCCGCCGGCGATGTCCGCGTGATACGCCGCGAAACCCGGCAAAGCCGAGCGGATCCACGCTTCCCGGTCGGCCATCACCCGGGCGCCGGGCCCGACGAGACCCTCCGTCCAAACGTCCACCGTGTCCCCGGCCCCCTGACGGAGCGCCTCGTTGCGCTGCGCCAGCACGGCCCGATATCGCTGAAGCGAGCCGAGGTAGCCCGGCTCGACGAGCGACAGCAGGATGTCGAGAAACCGGCGGCGCCGGCCGGGCGATCCACAAACCAGGTCGGCATCCTCGAGGCTCAGCACTACCGCTCCGAGGGCCCCCAGAGCGTCGGCGATCCGCTCCGTCTCGGCCCCGTCCCGCTCCACCTTCTTCCGGCGTCCCGTCTTCTGGTACGCCGCGGCCAGCTCTTCCGTCGCACCGCCGTCCCGCACGGTCGCCTCGACCCGGAACACGTCTTCGCCGAAGCGCACCAGGTCCGCATCGCGCGCTCCCCGAAACGACCGGAAGATCTCGAGGTAGTAGATCGCCTCGATCAGGTTCGTCTTCCCGGACCCGTTCGGCCCGACGATCATCGCACCGGCCTCCGGAAGCTCCAGTCGAAGTTCGCCGAAGTTCCGGTAATTACGGACGGTCAGGCGCTCGAGCCAGGCCGATCGGGCCTGCCCCGGCGCCTCGATCGGGGCGCTGGCAGCACTTGACATATATCAAGGAAAAATACGGCGGCAGGGTCACTTCCCGCAACGGTCCCGAGGGCGCGAAAACGTTGATATCAAGCGCATCTCCGGGTCATCGGCGATCGGCCGGGGGCACCGTTCGCGGAAGTCCGGCCGGCCCGGGGCCGCAGGGGACGCGGACACCCCGGGACGGCGGTAGCAGAAATGGCCTCGCACTTCCCCTGGAGGTCAGTCGGCCGCGATCCCGATGACACCGCAGGCCACGCGCGGACCCGCGGCACCGGAGGGCTGTGACGTCAGGTCATCGGCACCGGCGTGCAGTACCACGGCGCGACCGATGATGGAGTGCTCACCTCGGAAGGAGATGCGCATGTCCGAGGCCTCGAGCCGGGCCTCGCCAACGGAATCGGCCATCACGTTGCCGAGATCGCCCACGTGCCGGACGGCGTCCTCCGGCGCCCCGTGCATCGAGCCCTCGGGATTGAAGTGTCCTCCCGCGGACGTCGCGTCCGGCGCCGAACAGTCCCCGTACTCGTGGATATGGAAGCCGTGCTCTCCCGGCTCGAGTCCGTTCAGCACGGCCTCGATCTCGTACACGCCAGCGACGTTGGTGAACGTGACGACTCCCCCGGCCGTGTAGCCCGCGGTGGGGTGCAGGACCGCCACCGCCCGGTTCAGAGGCGTTTCGTCCTGCCACTCCACGTCGTCCGAGGGCATGCAGGCGGAAAGGATCAGCAGGGCGGCCGAGAGGCAGAAGGCCCTGCACGAAAGGTTGATTTCTCGTCTTCGGTCATGGTACATCGATGTCTCCCATCGTTCGCGGGGCGGTGGTCGGACCCCTGCGCCGGCGTTCGCTCCGCCACGGTGCTGGGTCTATTCTACCCTACGGTCATCGACCGTCCTTTCGCGAGGGCCCGGCCGTTGGTTCGAACGCAGGCCCTTCGCGTCGTCGTTCCGGATCCGCCGAGGGGAGCCTGAACATGCAGCCGCATTTCCTCGAGAACTGGGCGAAGGCGACAGCCACGAGCGCCGGGTTCTTCTGGATGGCGCTCTGGGCCTTCGTGCTCGGCTATCTGATCAGCAGCCTCATACAGGTGATCGTCACGCCCGCCGCGATGCGACGGACCATGGGAGACGCAGGGCCCCGGAGCGTGGCCCTCGGCACCTTCTTCGGTTTCCTGTCGAGCTCATGCAGCTTCTCTGCGCTGGCCACCACCCGAGCGCTGTTTCAGAAGGGGGCGGGCCTCGCCGCCTCGCTCGCCTTCCTGCTCGCGTCGACCAACCTGGTGATCGAGCTCGGAATCGTCATCGCGATCTTTCTGACCTGGCAGTTCGTGGTGGGCGAGTACGTCGGGGGAATCCTCCTCGTTCTGATCGTCTGGCTCCTCGTTCGCCTCACGAAACCCCGCGGACTCGTCGCCAATGCCCGAGCACGGGTCGCCGACCAGATGGTGCACGACGAGGAGGAGGTCGACGACTGGAGGAGCACTCTCACGTCGGTGCCCGGCTGGGAGAAGATCGGCCGCATCTACGTGGGCGAGTGGCAGATGGTATGGAAGGACGTGCTCATCGGGTTCACGGTGGCCGGCGTCATCGCCGCCTTCGTCCCCGACGCCTTCTTCCGCTCCCTGTTCCTCGGCTCGGGCGGCCCCAACGCCGCCGATCCGGGATTCCTGGCCGTTCTCCAGCAGACGGTGGTGGGACCGGTGGCCGCGTTCTTCACCTTCATCGGATCGATGGGCAACATCCCGCTGGCCGCGCTCCTGTTCGACAAGGGGGTCAGCTTCGCGGGCGTGATGGCCTTCATCTTCTCGGACCTGGTCGTGTTGCCCGTGCTCCGGATCAACGCGTCGTACTACGGGTGGAAGATGGCGCTCTACATTCTCGGCCTGCTGCTGATCGGCCTCGTGGTCACCGCGCTGGTGCTGCACTACGGGCTCGGCGCGCTCGATCTGCTGCCGGAGCCGGGCAGCGGCCGGCTTGCGTCGGAGCGCAACCCCTTCGGCCTCAACTACACGACCGTCCTGAACGGCCTCTTCCTGCTGGCCACCGCGGGACTCGCCTGGATGTCCTGGCGGGGGCAAGGGACCGGCGGACACGAGCACGATCACGGGTCCCCGTCGCTGTCGGACCGAATCCTCACGACCCTGGCCGTCGGGGCGGCGCTGTGGCTGATCGCCGGCTGGGCCCTCGCATGGTGGGTCGCCTGAGGGGGCGGTGAGCGGGACGGAACCCGGGCGGCGCCTCGTCGACCCGTCAGTCCGGCTCGGTTTCCCAGCCCTCGATCCGATGGATCCGATCGGCCACGTGCGAGGGGATCGGGCACTTCCGGCGCGCCCCGTAGTCGTACGACACGACCACCCCCGCTCCCTCGGCGGCGACCTCTCCCGAAGCCCCGGAGACCACCACGTACTCCATCGTGAACCGGTCCTCCTCCATCTCCAGCGCCCGGGCCCCGACGATCGCCGTGTCGGGGTGGAAGAGAGGCCGCCGGAACCGGCAGCCGGTGGAGTGCAGGATCGCCCCGATCCGGTCCTCTTCCCACGACCGCGCGAATCCACACTTCACGAGGTACTCGACCCGGGCCGACTCGAAGTAGCGGAACAGGACGGTGTTGTTGACGTGTCCGTACGCGTCCATCTCGCCCCACTGCACGGGGATGCGAAGGACGACAGGCCATCCGGCAAGGACATCGGGGATGGAATCGCTCATGATCGTCCCAGCTCCGCTTCCAGCTCGCGGATCCGCTGGCGGGCCTCCTCGACCTGCGGCTGCAGCTGCGGATCGGCGTCCTGCCAGCGGGTCACGAAGCGGCGGTAGTAGTGGAGGGCTTCCTCGTGGCGACCGAGGGCGTCGAGGGCCATGGCGCGGCCGCGGAAGACCGGAGCAAGGATTACGAGGTCCTGATCCGGCCACATCTTGATGCGAGGGGTCGTTCCGTACCACCGAGCCGCTTCCTCAAACCTCCCTTGCTCTCT
>NZ_JBZQEK010000186.1:0-4699 GCF_058719085.1 Candidatus Benthicola sp. | reverse complement strand
CCGGCGAGGCGATCTTGATCTGCATCCAGTCGAAGTCCGAAGACCCGGCTCCGCGATGGCGGGGGAAATCGATCATCCTGTGTGACCCCTCTGTCGCTGAATATGCATCTGCGTCACTGCGCGAAAATCGAATCGTCGTCGTCGCTGCCCAGCGTCACGCTGAGGCCGAGCGCCTGAAGCTCTTTCACCAGCACGTTGAAGCTCTCCGGCACGCCCGGCTTGGGCAGGTTGTCGCCCTTCACGATCGCCTCGTACGCCCGGCTGCGGCCGGTCACGTCGTCCGACTTGACCGTGAGCATCTCCTGCAGGGTGTGCGCGGCCCCGTAGGCCTCGAGCGCCCACACCTCCATCTCACCGAAGCGCTGGCCTCCGAACTGCGCCTTTCCGGCGAGCGGCTGCTGCGTCACGAGGCTGTAGGGCCCGATCGAACGGGCGTGAATCTTGTCGTCCACCAGGTGCGAGAGCTTCATCATGTAAATCTCGCCCACGGTCACGTCGGCGTCGAAGGGCTCGCCCGTGCGCCCGTCCCGAAGCCGCATCTTTCCGCCCGGCTTGATCCCGGCCGCCAGCATGAGCTCGACCACCGCCGCGTCCAGACCCGACGTGATCGACCTCTGCCCGGAGAGCTCCGCCGCCGCCGGCCAGCCCTCTTCCGTGAGCTTCGCGGACGTGGTCGCTCCCGACGACGCACGCGCCACCTCGAGCACGTAGCTCCCGAAGGCCTGCAGGTAGGAACGGGCCTTCGCATCCGTGCCTTTCTGCAGATACGCGTCCAGGCTTCGGCCCAGTCCGGCCGGATGGCCGTTCTTCTCGGGCGTGAAATCGCCTTCGTACGACTGGATCGCCCGGACCAGAGTCTGGATCACCTCGGCGTCGGTCTCCGGCGGCTCGATCTCCCGAGCGAGGAACCGGCCCGCCCAGGCCGCCCCGCCGAGTTTCAGCAACCCGCCGATCGCGTCTTCCGCCGCCCCCTGGAACACCGGGGTCTGGGCCCGGAACCCGAGCTGGGCCGCTGCCCATCCGAGGTGGGTCTCGAGGATCTGTCCCACGTTCATCCGGCTCGGCACGCCGAGCGGATTGAGCACGATCTCCACCGGCGTCCCATCCGGCAGGACCGGCATGTCCTCCTCCGGCACGACCCGCGCGATGATGCCCTTGTTCCCGTGGCGCCCGGCCATCTTGTCGCCGACCGAGATCTTCCGCTTCTCGGCCAGGTACACCTTGACCAGCTGCACGACGCCCGGAGAGAGCTCGTCGGCCTGGAACACCCGGTCGATCGCCTCCTCCGTGCGCTCGCGAATCCGCTCGATCCGGCGCTTCGCCTCATCGATCAGGCGGCGTACGCGCCGGTTGGCCACGTCGTTCTTGACCTTGAGGGTGCTCAGGTCGACCTCGTGGAAGTCCAGGTCGGAGAGTGCCTTCTTGCCGAGCTTCGTGCCCTCCTTGAGGAGCGGCTCGATCGTCCCGCGACGCAGGAGCAGGGCCACGGTCTGCCCCTCGAGCAGCGAGTGGAGCTCTTCGTCCCGGGCCTCGGTGATGCGGCCGATCGCCTCGCGCTCGGTCTCACGGAGCCGTGCGATGCGCTCGCCGTGCTCCCGCTCGAGCAGCGGATCGTCGATCCGCCGCGAGAAGATCTTCACGTCGATGACGGTGCCCTCGACACCGGGCGGCACCCGGAGAGAGCTGTCCTTCACGTCCTTGGCCTTCTCTCCGAAGATCGCCGTCAGGAGCTTCTCCTCCGGCGACAGCTCCGTCTCGCCCTTGGGGGTGATCTTCCCGACCAGGATGTCTCCCGTCTTCACGCTGGCCCCGATGCGGACGATGCCGCGCTCGTCCAGGTCGACGAGAGCCTCCTCCGCCACGTTCGGGATCTCGACCGTAATCTCCTCGGTGCCCCGCTTCGTGTCCCGGACGTGCAGCTCCAGCTCCTGGATGTGCACGGAGGTGAAGGCGTCGTTCTTCACGAGCGCCTCGCTGATCACGATGGCATCCTCGAAGTTGTGTCCGTACCACGGCATGAACGCGACGGTCACGTTCCGGCCGAGGGCCAGCGCTCCGTGGTCGGTGGCCGCTCCATCGGCGATCACCTCGCCGGACTTCACGGTCTGTCCCACCCCGACGATCGGACGCTGGTTGATGGCCGTGTCCTGGTTGGTGCGCCAGAATTTCTTCAGCCGGTAGCGGTCGTACTGCGACAGACGCATGAGGGGCTCGTCCTCCTTCGCCCCCTTCCGCGCTCCCGTGTCGATCACGATCTCCTCGGCGGTCACGCGGGTGACCTTGCCCCCCCGCTTCGCCGTGATCACGGCGGCGGAGTCGGCCGCCACCTTCTCCTCCAGACCGGTGCCCGCCAGGGGCGCGTCCGGGAAGAGAAGCGGCACCGCCTGCCGCTGCATGTTCGAGCCCATGAGGGCCCGGTTCGCGTCATCGTGCTCGAGGAACGGGATCAGCGCCGGCGACACGGCCACCAGCTGATCCGGTGCGACGTCCATGAAATCGATGTCCTCGGGCGGCAGCAGCGGATAGTCGTCCCGCCGCCGGCACAGCACGAGATCCTTCACGAAGCTGCCATCCGGGTTGAGGGCGGCGTTCGCCTGGGCGACCGCGAAGTCCTCCTCCTCGGAGGCGGAGAGCCACTCGATCTCGTCCGTCACGATGCCGTCCACGACCTTCCGGTACGGCGTCTCGAGAAAGCCGAGCTCGTTGAGCCTCGAGAAGGTCGTCATCGAGGTGATGAGGCCGATGTTGGGTCCTTCCGGCGTCTCGATCGGACACATGCGGCCGTAATGCGAGTAGTGCACGTCGCGAACTTCGAAGCCCGCGCGCTCCCGGCTGAGCCCGCCCGGCCCGAGGGCGCTGAGACGCCGCTTGTGCGTCAGCTCGGCGAGCGGATTCGTCTGATCCATGAACTGGCTGAGCTGCGAGCTGCCGAAGAAGGCCTGGATCACCGCGCTCACCGTGCGCGCGTTCACCAGGTCGTCGATGCTCATCTTGTCCGGATCGCTGTTGATCGACATGCGCTCGCGAACCAGTCGGGCCATGCGCGACAGGCCGACGGAGAACTGGTTGGCGATCAGCTCGCCGATGGATCGCACGCGCCGGTTGCCGAGGTGATCGATGTCGTCGGTGTATCCGCGACCCTCGCTCAGCTCGATCAGGTAGCGCACGATCGCCACGAAGTCCGAGGGCGCCAGCACGGTGGTATCGGCCGTCGGCACCTCGATGTCGAGGAGCCGGTACACGTCCCGCAGGCGGTGATTCACCTTGTGGCGGCCGACGCGACCGAGGTCGTAGCGCTTCGGGTTGAAGAACAGGCGGTCCAGTGCGGTACGCGCCGTCTCGATGTTGGGAGCCTCTCCCGGCCGGACGAGCGAGTAGATGTTCCGCAGCGCCTCGGCCTCTCCACCGGTCGGATCCTTCGCCAGGGTGTTCTTGATCAGAGGCGACTCGCCCCGCGGTCCGCCCGTGAACACGAGCGCATCCCGCACGCGCTTCCCCCGCAGCTCCTGGAAGAGATCGACCGTCAGCTCGTCTCCCCGCTTCGCCAGCACCTTGCCCGACTTCGGATCCTCGACGTCCGCGGCGAGCATCGGCTGGACGCTCCAGTCGCGACGCATGGTGAGGTCCTCGTACGAGCCCCGCAGGGGGATGAACGCCGCACTCGAGAACACCTCGATGCGCTCCACTCCTGCCCGCAGGAGGCGATCGTACAGGTCATCCGTGAGCTCCTCGCCGCGCCGCGCCACGAAGGCCGTCGGCTCGTCGAACACCGGCACGGACTCGATCCCCGACTCCGCGAATCTCCGCGCGAGCGTGTCGTCCAGGCGCTCGCCCGTCCGGGCCAGCACTTCGTCGCCTGCCGTCACGTCGTCGGCCAGCCACATCGGCTCGGCGGTGGCCGGATCGAAGGCGTCCAGCGCCTGGTCGCGCGGATCTTCCTCGTACTCCGCGTCCAGGATCGACTCCACGAGCGGCGTTCCGATGACCTCGCGGCGGATCGTCCGGTCCTCCGAGATCTCGTTCAGCAGCACCTCGCGGTGCTCGTAGAACAGCTCCAGGATGTCGGCATCCGTCCCGTGCCCGAGAGCCCGCAACAGAGCCGTGGCCGGGAACTTCTTCCGCTTGTCGATGTGGACGTGGATCACGTCGTGAATGTCGAGCGTGAACTCCACCCACGAGCCCCGGAACGGGATGATCCTCGCCGAAAACAGGCGCGTTCCGTTCGGGTGCACGTTCTCCTCGAATACCACGCCGGGCGAGCGATGGAGCTGGCTCACGATGACGCGCTCCGCACCGTTGACCACGAAGGTGCCGTGATCGGTGAGAAGCGGCAGGTCTCCCAGGTAGACTTCCTTCTCCAGGATGTCCGCCGGGCGACGCTCGTCGTCACCGAGGTCTTCCCACAGGACCAGGCGCAGCGTGGCCTTCAGGGGCGCGGCATACGTCATGTCGCGCTCCATGCACTCGTCCACCGAGTACTTGGGCTCGCCGAGCGAGTAGTCCTGGAACTCCAGAGAGTAGTTCCCGTTCACGTCCTCGATCGGGAAGATCTCCTTGAAGATCCGCTCCAGCCCCACGTCGCGGCGATCGCCCTCCGTATCGGGCTGCAGCAGCCGCTCGAAGGCCTGGATCTGCACGTCGAGGAAGTGGGGAGTCTCCATCGGCGAGTCGAGCTTCGCGAAAGAGACCACCGATCCGT
>NZ_JBZQEK010000185.1:0-18327 GCF_058719085.1 Candidatus Benthicola sp. | reverse complement strand
GCGTGCTGTCCACGCTGGGGGCCGCGGTGGGGGTGCTGATCGGACTCGGCGGCGTCGCCTGGTTCAACCGGGCCGTGGCGACCAATCCCCCGCCCTTCTGGATGACGTTCGAGCCCGACGGGAGAGTGATGGTCTTCGTGGTGGTGGTGACGGTCCTCTCCGCCGTCGCGGCGGGGCTCTTTCCCGCCCTGCGCTCCACCGGGCGCGGCATGAACGAAGCGCTCAAGGACGAGGGACGGGGATCCTCCGGGCTGCGCATGGGCCGCATCACCTCGATCATCGTGATCGGAGAGGTGGCGGTCTCGTGCGGACTGCTGATCGCGGCCGGGCTCATGATCAAGAGCGTGGCCCAGCTGCGTTCGATCAACTTCCCGTTCGCGGTGGAGAGCATCTTCACGGCGCGGCTCAACCTTCCTCTCTCCGACTACCCGGACTCCGAGGCGAGGACCGCCTTCTATCGCGAGTTCCTCCAGCGTCTGCAGGCCACGCCCGGTGTCGAGGCGGCGACGCTCTCGGACGGACTGCCGGCGCGCGGAAACGGCATGCGCGTGTTCGAGATCGAGGGCGGCGACTATCCGACCGATCGCGACTACCCGAGCGCACGCGAGGGCATCGTCACCCCCGGCTACTTCGCCACCTTCGAGACGCCGGTTCTGGACGGACGCCCGTTCGAGTTCTCGGACACGAAGGACAACCTGCCGGTGGCGCTCGTGAACCGGAGCTTCGTGCGCGAGTTCTTCGACGGAGATGACCCACTCGGACGGCGGTTCCGGATTCACCAGGGGGAAGAGGTCTACGACTGGATGACGGTGGTCGGCGTCGTGCCCGACCTCAAGATGGAGGGGATCGGGAACAACAATGCCAGCCCGGCCGGCTACTACATCGCGGTGGAGCAGTTCGCGGGCATCCTCGGCAACGTGGTGAGCGTGGGCGTGCGGACGGCGGGGGATCCCGCCGCCATGGCGCCGCGCGTCCGCGAGACCGTGGCGACGATGGACCCGAACCTGCCCATCTACGACGCGCTTCCGATGAAGACGGTGATCGCCGAGCAGACCTGGTTCTACCGGGTCTTCGGCACGCTCTTCATGGCGTTCGGCTTCGTGGCGCTATTCCTCGCCGCGGTCGGACTGTACGGCGTGATGTCCTTCAGCGTGAGCCAGCGCACCCGCGAGATGGGCATCCGGATGGCCCTCGGGGCCTACAACGGGCGCCTCATCCGGCTGGCCATGCGACGCGGGCTGCGCCAGATCGCGATCGGGATCGCCATCGGCATAGGGATCGCCGCTCTGGCCACCCGTCCGCTGCAGGTGATCCTGTACGAGGTGGATGCCCGGGACCCCGTGATCTTCGGGGGCGTGGTGCTGGCCCTGGCGCTCGTCGGCGTCCTGGCCACGTACGTACCGGCTCGACGCGTGACCCGGATTCACCCCGCCGAAGCGCTGACGCCCGGCTGATCGGCGGGGGGAACGTCGACCGAGTCCGCGGGCGCTTCGTCCGGTGCCACCCGGTCGTAGACCCGGACGAAGGAGACCGGACGCGGCAGGCGATCCCCCTCGAGGCGCGTCAGGATGTGGAGCCGACCCGTCGCCGGCTGGATCGAGTACTCCTCGACGAGGATGAGGTCGCCGTCCAGCCGCCTCTCCACCACGAGCTCCGCGCCCTCCCACCAGGCCCGGAATTCGGCCTCGGCGCCGCCCGGCAGCGCGGTCTTCTGCTTTCTGCCGTCCGTGTGCAGGACGAGGTCGCGATCCGGGTAGGCGATCGACACGGTCGAATCGGATCGGTCGATCGAGAATCTTCCGATGGCCCGCCGAAGGACCGCCGGTGCGGAGTTGGGTGGAACCCGGGCCGGTTGCCCGGAGGGAGGCTGCGAGCTCGGGGATCCGGGCACGGGGGGAGGCACCGCGGGCTGCACGATCCGCTCCGATGGATCATCGCTCAGGGCCCGGTTCAGCACCCAGTCGCCCCTGATGCCGGCTTCGCCGGGCGGCGACGTCGCATCCTGCGCTCCAAGGGCCCCGGGCGCGCTTCCCCCGAGTAGCAGGGCCAGCAGCAGCAACAGACCGGTACGATCTCTCTTCATTCCCATGAATCCCCGAAGACGTGTGAATGCCGCACGCGACTTAGACCCTCCGCTCCACGACTCGTTCCTGCCCGATTCACGGCTTTCCCGCTCGAAGGCTCCGATCCGGCGCGGGAGGCCGCATATGATTCGTCGAGGCACGGGAAATGCACCCCTCCAAGGCGACACGACCCCAAATTGAGCGGAGGGATCTGGTCTTGAGCACGGCGGCATGCGCCATCTGCGGGCGCCCGGCGTCCCCTAACAGCAGATATTGCGACACTTGCGACTTTCAGTCGCGACCCGCGCAGGCGGCGAACGATCCTGTGCATGTTGCGAAAGTTCGTGCTGCATCCGGCAATCGATTCGCTGAAGTGCGCATCTTTCTCGGCGTTTTCGTCGTCGCGGCGATCACCACCACCGTGCTCGGCATGGGGGGGCCGCTCGGTTTTCCGGCCCTGCGGGCCAGCCTCGGGCTCGAGCCCGTGGAGCAGACGATCGAAACGACGGACTGGGGCGAGGTCCGGTGGGTCCATACGACCTCGCGCGTCCGGGCCGGCCGCTCAACGGACACCGAGGTCGTCGGACGGTTGAAGCCCGGCGATAGCGTTCGGGTCGACTTCGCGGGCGCCGGCTGGTACGCCGTGTTCCCGACATCCGCCCCCGACCGGCGCGAAGAGTCCGCCCTCGGGTACGTCTACGGCAGGCTTCTCAAGAAGGAGCCGCCACCGGATGTGAAGGTCCCTCTGGTTCGCATCCTTCCCTAGTCCCCTGCCGGTCCGCGCGCCCGACCCCGGCGCCACATCCACAGCACCAGCCCGGTCAGGCTGAGCGCGATGCCCGGGACCCCGAACGCGAATCCCGCGAAGGTCCACGCGTAGAATGACGCAGTCGTCCCGGAGGCCGAGTGCCACGCCCAGGTCGCCGCCGGCAGCGCGAGGAATCCGAGCCCGACCTGGAGCAGCAGGGCGGGCGCGCGGGCCACGAGAGAAGCGGAGCGGGGACCCCGCACGGCCGCCGTCCAGCACAGGAGCGAGCCGAAGGTGACGAGAGCCGGGCCCAGAAACATCCAGCCCTCCACGTTGAACGCGGCCGCCTCCTGACCTGGAAGCAGAACCCGCCGCATGGCGACGAGGCCGAGGCCCACGATGAGAAGGCCGGCGACTCCCGTGATCCAGCGCATCCCGGCGCGCATCGCTCTCCCTCCCCTCTCGCTGTGCTCCCGTCGTTCCGATTCCCGACGGAAGCTATCGATTTCCCTGTCCCCCGAGGAGCCTCGTGGCCGGCGCCGTGCCGCCGACGGGAGGAACCCGGGCGCCCGTCGCGGGTTCACCCATCGGTGCCCGGCCCCGGTCCGACCTTCGGCCCTGCCGCGTCTCGACCACGTGAACCCGATGAAGGACGTTTCATGCGAAAGCTTCTGGTCCTTGCCCTTCTGGCTTCCGCCGTCGGCTGCGGCACCGAGGACCCCTTCGAGTCGCCCGACATCCCCTCGGACGTCGGGGTGGCGGGGGACGGCAACCTGGCCGAGGTGCTCGAGCCGATCCGCGCTGCCTGGGAGGTCCCGGCGCTCGGAGCGTTCCTGGTTCACGACGGCCAGATCCTCGAGATCGCCGCCGTCGGCAGACGCTCTACGGAATCTCCCGAACTGGTCACCACCCAGGACCTGTGGCACGTGGGCTCTCTCGGCAAGGCCATGACGGCGACGCTCGCCGCGGTGCTCGTGGAGGCAGGCGAGCTGACGTGGGAGACGACGGTGGGCGAGGCCCTGCCGGAGCTTTCCCCGATCATTCGCGAGGAGTTCCGGGATGTGCGTCTCGAGGAGCTGCTCTCGCACACCTCGGGGATCAGCGACGCGGTGGACGAGACGACCTGGTGGCAGTCCCAACCCCACACGGAAGACCTCCACACCCAGAGACTCGACCTGTCACGGGAGCTGCTGCAGACGCTGCCCGTGGCGCCGAGGGGCGAGTACCTGTACAGCAACGGCGGCTACATCGTGGCGGGCGCGATGATCGAGGAGGTGATGGGCGAGGAGTGGGAGACCCTGATCACGGACCGGGTGTTCCGGCGGCTCGGGATGTTCACGGCCGATTTCGGGGCCCCCGGGAGACCGGGGAGCCTGCTGCAGCCGTGGGGCCACGTCCTCGAGGTCGGGGAGTACCGGCCGATCGAGCCGGGTCCGGCGGCGGACAATCCCCCTGCCCTCGGCCCGGCTGGCACGGTCCACCTCAGCATGACCGACTACTCGAAGTTCGCGGCCGCCCACCTCGCGGGAGACCGCGGGGAGGACGGGCTGGTGAGCGCCGAGACCTATGCCCGTATGCACGAGAGAGCACCGGGCACGGCCTCGGGTCTGGGCTGGCTGCTCGGGGTGCGTGTGTGGGCCAACGGGATCGCCCTGCACCACGAAGGCAGCAACCTCCTCTGGTACGCCAACGTGTGGCTGGCCCCGGAGCGCGATCTGGCTGTGTTCGCGGTCACGAACGCCGGCCAGGAGCGTGCGTACCGGACCACGGACGCCGCCGTCAACGCCCTGATCGAGAGGTTCGACGCGGCCGAGGCTCCCTGAAGCCCCGGCCGCCCGCCCGCTGACGAACTTCCATCCTCAGAAGGGCTGCGTGGATGACCCAGGTCTCCCGCTGCTCCTCGTCGAGGATCCGCACCAGGTCCGCGTGGCGCGCTTCGCGCATGGCGGCCCGCTCGTCCGGCGAGGGTCGTTCTCCCTCCCACCGCGGTGCGCCCGCCGGATCCGGCATTCCGGCCCGGAGCGAATCGAGCGCCGCGATCTGACCGTCGGTCAGGTTCAGCGCATCGATCATCGACTGTCTCTCCCTCTCCATCCGGGCTTCGAGCCGGGTCCTCGCCGAGTCCCGCCTCGCCTCACGCCGCGCTTCGGCCGCCGCGCGCTGTTCCTCCAGCAGGGCCTGCTGCTCCGACGTCAGGATCTGAACGACCGCGGCATGCATGGAGTCCCGGACCGCTTCGAGCTCCCGCTCGGCCTCGTCGCGCGACAGGCTGCCGTCCCGGAGCCCTCCCCACACTTCGCGCATTCGGGGACCGTACGCCTCCCGGATCGCCGTCAGCTCCGCTCGCTGCTCGTCGGACAGGTCGAGGCCCGGCAGGCCTTCGAGTCGGGGACCCACCCTGCCTCCCGGCCGTTCCGGGGGCCCGCCCCGCCGGCCGGTGTGCGGTCGGCGCCCGGCCCGGGGGGAGAAGGGTCGCTCGACCAGGTGATCCTCGAGAACCGCGATCTGTTCCGGCTCGAGGAGTTCCCGGATCTCGGCCGCCGCTTCCCAGAGGCCCGGTTCGCCCGGGGCACTCGCCGCTCGGCTCGCTTCCAGCACGGACTGCACGGCGCTCCGCTGATCGTCCGTGAGGTCCAGCCCCCGAAAGAGAGGTGGGGCGGGAGGTGCCGCCCGCTCCTGCGCCTGTGGAGGTGGTTCCGTCGACTCCTGCGCCACGGCAGTCGACACGGTACCCGCGCCGAGCGCCAGGACCGCGATCATGGTCACTCCGAACCCGCCGCGCGCCCGGCGCCGCCTCTCCACCCGCGTCCGTTCTACCCCGCCCCCGTGCACACCCATGCTCCACCTCCGTGGTGATCGACCTTCGTTTCGGTTCTCGCTCGACGGGCCCGTGCGGCGGGCCCTGTCCCCTGGTTGTCCTTTAGACGATAGATCGATCCGGTCCATTCCCCCCGGTGGGTCCCGGTCGGGATGCGCGGCGTGTCTCAGAGGCGGCGCTGCAGCTCCAGCAGCTGCGGGCGCAGCCGCTCGGCGGTCTCGATCGCGGACGCGACGTCTCGAAGCTCGGTGACCATGTCGGTGAGTTCGCTCGATCGCGACTCCGCCATGACGTGGGTACGGCTCGCCCCGTGACGGGAGAGCGTCTGCTTTCCGAGGCGGTCCATCCAGGTGGACAGCCTCACCATGCGGCGCATGGTCTGTTCGAACTCACGCGACCACCAGTCGAGCAGGTCCTCGGTCGCAGGCGCCGCGTCGCCGTCCGCCCGGCGTATCCGATCGAGTTCGGTGGTCGGGATCCGCCACTCTCCATCCTGCTTGCGGGCGGAGACCCCCCCCGCCCGGATCCAGTTGTACACGGTGTTGAAGTGCCGCCCGCTCAGGCGCGCGAACTCGTGGACCCCCAGGGTCTCTCTCATGGCGATTTCCTCGTATTGTTGTTGCCATTCATATTAGTAAATACATTCGATAAGTCAATGTCCGGGAAGGAATTCGACCGGACATCGACGTTTCGCGCCTCCTCGGCGGCTTGCCGGATCGGGGTGGGCGGCGGCGGCCGGCCCGTCGGTCGTGGACCGGACTCCGGCCGAGCCGTTGACGATATCCGTGGCGGCGGGATACGGTAGGATGCGGTTCGGCCCGGTCGAACCGACAGGACCATCGATCCCGGACTGCGAAGGGGCCCCGTGAGCCAATCCCTTCTGATCGCCCTGGCGAGCATCATCACGCTGGGAATCGCCGCCGAGTGGATCGCGTGGCGGATCGGACTCCCGTCGATCCTGGTGCTGCTCGTCTTCGGCCTGATCGCCGGACCGTTCACCGGCTGGCTGAATCCGGACGCCGTGTTCGGCGATCTTCTCTTTCCTCTCGTCTCCGTGTCGGTGGCCATCATCCTGTTCGAGGGTGGCGCCAGCCTGAGAGTCCTGGAGCTGCGCCACGTGGGGCGGGTCGTGACGCTGCTGGTCACCGTCGGCGCGCTGGTGACGTGGACGTTGACGACGCTCGCGGCGATGGCGCTTCTCGAGCTGCCGGTTGGAACGGCGTTGCTGCTCGGCGCCATCCTGGTCGTCACCGGTCCGACCGTGATCGTCCCGCTGCTGAGACAGATGCGGGCGAGCCCGGACCTCGAGAAGGCGATCAAGTGGGAGGGAATTCTCAGCGACCCGCTCGGAGCGATCCTGGCGGTGCTCGTGTTCGACGTTCTGGTCTCCGGCGGCCTCGAGACCGCGTGGACCGTCGGCGCCATCGGGCTGCTGCAGACCGTGGTCATCGGCGTCGTCCTCGCCGCCGTCGGCGCGGGATCGATGATCTGGCTGCTCGACCGGCGCTGGGTCCCGGAGTTCCTGCAGAGCCCGCTCGCCCTGACCCTCGTCGTGGCCGTCTTCGCGATCTCGAACGTCGTGCAGGCGGAATCCGGCCTGCTGACGGTGACGCTGATGGGAATCGCGATGGCCAATCAGAAGAGGGCCAACGTGCGTCACATCGTCGAGTTCAAGGAGAACCTGCGAGTTCTGCTCATCTCCTCACTGTTCATCATCCTCCCCGCCCGGCTGGACATCGCCGACCTTCAGGCCGTCGGGCTCTCCGAGTTCGCTTTCGTCGGCTGCCTGATCCTGCTCGTCCGGCCGGTGGCCGTCGGGGTGTCGACGCTCGGGTCGACCCTCGGGTGGCGGGAGCGAGCGGTGATCGCGTGGGTCGCGCCACGGGGCATCGTGGCGGCGGCCGTGTCTTCGCTGTTCGCCCTCGAGCTCGGCCAGCATGGATACGCGGAGGCAGGTCAGCTCGCCTCGGTCACCTTCCTGGTGATCATATGCACGGTGCTGGTCTACGGCTTCACGGCATCCCCGCTGGCCCGCCGCCTCGGCGTGGCACAACCGGCGGCGCAGGGCGTGCTGTTCGTGGGCGCGCATCCGTGGGCGCGGGAGATCGCCCGGGAGCTGCAGGAGCTGGACATCCCGGTGCGCATGGCGGACACCAACCGGCACAACATTCGGCAGGCACGGCTGGCCGGACTGCCCTGCCACTACGGAAGCGCTCTCACGGAGGGAGCCCTCGATGGCGTCGACCTGTCCGGGATCGGCAAGCTGCTCGCCATCACTTCGAACGACGAAGTCAACGCACTCACCGGGCTGAACTTCAGCGAGATTCTCGGGGCGGATTCCATCTATCAGCTGCCCCCCGAGGGCCTGGAGGAGGCTCCCGAGGAGGATCAGGTCGGTCCGCACCTGCGGGGCCGCTTCCTGTTCCGTGCCGATGCCCACTACTGGAAGCTCACCGCACGGTTCGACGCCGGCGCCGACGTGAAAACCACCAGGCTTTCCGAGTCCTTCGGGTACGACGACTTCCTGGATCGATATCCCGGGGCGATCCCGATGTTCTTCGTGGACGGCCGAAACGTCCACGTGGTCACCGTGGGAGACCACCGGGAGCCGGAAGCGGGTCAGAAGGTCATCGCTCTGGTGGGCGCCGAGCGCGCCCCGGAGGCCCGGTCTAGCGACTCACCGAGAAGCTGATGGGCTGGGCGATCCAGACGCCGACTGGCCGGTCCCGCAGCATGGCCGGCGAGAACTCCATCTGAGCGGCCATTTCGAGCGCCACTTCGTCCAACTGCTCCCGTCCGCTCGACCGGTTGATCTGGGCGTTCCCCGGTCGGCCTTCCTCGTCCACCCAGACCCAGAGCAGCACCTCGCCGCCGATCCCCGCCTCCCTGAGCGCCGGCGGATAGAGCCGGTGCATGAGGCGAATCATCTCCTGCCCGTTGAGGAGCCTCGGATCGGTGTCGCGCTCGATGTAGACCGGCTGCTCGCTCGGGTCCACCTCGACGTCCGGCGGCGGCGGCGCCAGCTCGGACACCGGGTTGTCCTCGAAGGTGGTGGTGGCGATGGTGATGTCCTCGTCGAGGGCCATGTCGGACACGATGGGACGGGCCGGACGGGCGATGGCCTCGGGGGGAGGCGGAATCCGGACCTCCGGCGGCAGCTCGATGGCCGCCAGCTGATCGGCAGCGAAGTCGAAGTCCGCCGCCTGCATGCTCGGGAAGAACTCGAACGCGGCGAAGTGGAGGACCAGCGACCCGAACAACGCCAGGGCGCCGACGAGCCGGTAGGAGTCCTTGAAGCGCTGGTTCGCGCTCGGAGCCTCCTCTTCACCCCGACCGTCCGCCTTCACCGCCGTGATCTCTTCCGCCATCGTGATAGCCTCCCGCCGGCGCCGCGCTCACCGGGCCTTCACACCCATGAAAGCGCGGAAACGGTGTCAAACCGGACAGCCCTGTTGCCACCCTACTCTACGAGGCCCGGTACGGGAAGGGTTCCGTACCCGACCCCACACAGGTTGAGGCCCCGGCGTCTCCCGGCCGTCACACCGCGGTGCCCTGCCCCTCCCGTGGGAGAGCCGGACTCCATCGATTCAGACACCCGAGGGGGCCTTCCCGTTGGCGCAGAACTCCGCGCAACGTACACTAGGAGCAAGAGGCTGAGGCGGCAGCCGGAGTGATGCCGCTCCCTCCCGATGGAGGCACCGATGGACCGGAAGGGGCTCGGGGCGCACACGATCGGCAGGGCTCTTCCGCGCCTGCTGGACGGCGGCGTGGTCCTGATCGCGCTCGCCTGCATCCTGATCGGAGCCCGGCCGCTCGTCACCTCGGCCGCGTCGGCACGTCCGGACCTGGGCCAGGCACTGGAAGATGTGACCCTGCCGGAGCTCCCCTCTACCTCTGCCGCGACCGCACCCGGCTCCGTCCGGCTGTCCGCCGAGCAGCGCCGCATGAGTTCGGGGGAGCCGCTCTCGCCGATCGCCCGAAGCCTGGAAGCCACGGTCGGACGATACCGGGAAGTCGAAGACCGGCGGACCGCCGGCCGGCTCTCGTGCGATCCACTGCGACAGAGCTACCGGGACGTCGAGTCGAGCTGGATCCGCTACAGCATCGCGAGGCGCCGCGCCTATGGACCGACCCTCCCGGCAAGCCTCGTGACGTGGGACTCGATGCTGTACGAAGCGGTGCAGGCCGTGGATCGCGGATTCACCGCCTCCGGTTGCCGCCGACCCTAGCTCCGGACCGGTCCGTATCCTGCGACTCATGGATCCCGGAGCGACGGGGGGACCCTGACCCCCCGGATTCGGACCGAGCCACGGAGGGCCACGGATGCTGGAGATTTCAGTGCGAAGGGACATGGGGCGGGGACTCGCCCCGGACTCTCCGGCCTGTGGGATCGTCGCGACACCCGCGATTCGAAAGCGACTCCTGGCTCTGGCCGTCGCCGTGCTCGCCCCGGCTCTGCTCCCGCCCGATGCCGGGGCGCAGAGCTCGGCGGGCGGCACGGTCCGCCTGATCATCCGAGCCGATGTGCTCGCTCCCGACGGGCCCGCCGCCGACTCGCAGGCGCTCGTTCCCGCCGAGCCGATTCCGCGGGACGAAGAGCCGACGGAGTTGGCTGTCGCGGCCGTCGCAGACGGGGACCCGCTCACGACCGGATCGGTCCCGCTCCTTCTCGAGCCGGCCACCAGCCGACCGGACACCACCGCCCGGCGCCCGGACCCGGAGCCCACGGCCGAGCCCGGTCCTGACTGACGATCCCGCCGGAGACCTGCCGCCCCCGCCTGCATCCGCTATTCTCATCCTCGTTCCGGCGCACCGGACACGAGAGATCCGGCCGCTTCTCTCACGGCCGAGGAGTCGACATGTCAGGCAGGATGTTCATGCTGCTGGCAACCATCGGGCTGGCCGGGCTGCTCACGGCCGGCGGCGCCGGCGCACAGACGGAGGGTACCGAGTGGCACGAGTGTCTGCCCGACGCGCCCTTCCCCTGCTCCACCGCGTTCGACGAGGGCCTCGATCCGTTCGTCCTCGAGACGTTCATGAACGACGCCAGCTGGTGGATCGAGCAGGGTCGGATCGCGGGGGCCGAGCTGCTGGTCGTCCGAAACGGGAGCATCGTCTGGCATCGCACCGTCGGTTGGAGCGACCGGGAGAGAGAGCGGACGCTGGAGCGGAACTCCATCTACCGAATCCGCTCGATGACCAAGCCGTTCACCGGGGCTGCGATCCTCATCCTCGCCGAGGAAGGCCGGGTGGGGCTCGACGACCGGGTGTCGGACTACCTGGCCTCCTTCGACAACGAGCGCTCCGGGGCGATCACCATCCGGGAAGCGCTGACGCACGGGACCGGCTTCGAGCAGACCGATTTTCCCACCGGCTACTGGGAGAGCCCGGACCTCCGAACGGCGGTCGACCTGATCGGAGAGCGGGGACCGCCGTATCCACCCGGCCAGACCTTCCGGTATTCCGATCACAACTCGGCCATGCTCGGAGCGATCGTGGCGCAGGTGACGGGGGCCCCGGCGGAGGACTTCATACAGGAGCGCATCCTCGACCCTCTCGGACTGCAGGACACTCATCTCTACTTCGCCCCGGACAGCTCCTGGGCGTCACGCACCAATGCCACGTACGGCGTGTCGGACGGACGCCTGATCCGATACTGGGACCCCTCGATGGATCAGCGAACCCCGTGGTTCCGGGCGAGCGGGGGCATGTACAGCACCGTGTACGACTACGCGAAGTGGCTCTCCGTGTGGATGAACCTCGGGGCCTACGAGGGCGGGCGGCTTCTGGAGGAGGAGACCGTCCGCGAGGCGCTCCGCGCCGGGTATTCGCCGGCGTACGGGATGCACTGGCAACGGTTCGGAGAAGGCTCGGATCCGTCCGCCCTCCCCCGCTTCGGACACTCCGGGTCGGATGGCACGATGGGCATAGCCTTTCCCGGGCGGGAGGCGATGGTCCTCTACTTCACCCAGTCCCGCGGGGCGCGCCTCGTCTGGGACGAGGCGATGCGCCGCATTCCTTCCCTCGTCGGCGCCGAATGATCTCCCGGGGGCCCGGGTGAGTACGAGGCGGGCGCCAGGCCGCGGGGAGATGACCGCGGCAATTCTCGTCCTGACGGCCTGCCTGGCCGGCTGCACCCCGGACGACGCCTCCCGCCCGGGCTCGCCACGCACGGCCCGCACGGCGCTCGACGGGGCTCCCTTCCCGTATGCCGCTCCTGAGGAGGTCGGGCTGTCGTCCGACGAGATCTGGCTGTTCAAGGAGCGTCTGTATTCCCGGGTGGTGGCCCGGCACGTGGTCGGCAGCGAGATCCTCGTGATCGTGGACGGCCGCATCGTTCTTCACCAGGCGATGGGGTGGGCGGACCGCGAGGAGCGCATCCCGCTGGAGCGGAACACGGTGTTTCCGCTGGCCTCGATGTCCAAGCCCCTCATCGGGACCGCGGCCCTCGAGCTCGTCGACGCCGGCCGGCTCGACCTCGACGCCCCGGTCTCCCGGTACCTGGCGGGCTTCGCAGACGGAGCATCGGCGGGCGTCACCGTGCGGCATCTGTTGACCAACCGATCCGGATTCGCGCAGGGTGAGGAGCCGTCAGGGTACGACCAGCAGGCGTCCCTCGAGGCGGCGGTGCAGCTGCTCGGCCGGCAGGGTCCGAGCTTCGCGCCCGGAGAGCGCTTCATCTACTCGAGCCTCAACGCGGACGTCCTCGGAGCGGTCGTGGCCGTCCTCTTCGGAGCTCCCGCGGAGGGCGTGATTCAGGAGCGGGTCCTCGGGCCGCTCGGCATGCGGGAGACCCATGCAACCTACTCCGTCGACGCGCCGTGGGCCGATCGGGTGCCCTCCCTGTACCGCAGCTGGAGTGGCACGTCCTGGGATCGCTGGTGGAATCCGGCCCGGCCCCACGAAGACCCGTGGTTCAGCCCGTCCGCCGACCTGTACGGCACCGCTTTCGACTATGCCCGCTTCCTTTCGATGTGGATGCAGGAAGGACGCTATCCCGGCGGACGCCTCCTCGAGGAAGAGACCGTACGACGGGCCCTGGCCGATCCGGCGCCGTCGGACCCTCCCGCGGCCCGGGATCGGTGGTACGCGATGCTGTGGGAAGTGTACGCATCCCCGGCAGACTCCGAATCGCTACCGGTGTTCGGTCACCGCGGATCCACCGGAACCGTGGGCCTCGCAATCCCGGCGCGCCGGGCGATCGTGATCTATCTTACCAACTCGGCGGAGAACGAAGTCGTCGAAGAGGTGATCGATGCAGCGCTGGCAATGTTCGGGAGCTGAGTCATGGCGGAGATGAAGATCAGGAGCGGTCCGCTGAGGCTGACCGTGAAGGACGACCGGGGACGGGTCGTGGCGGAGCTGCGCTATCCGAAGGTCCGGTGGAGCGCCCTGGAGATCGAGAGCGAGGACGAACTGGACGCCGTGGTCTTGAGTGAGCGACGCGTGCGCCTCGTCCGGCGGGTTCCTTCCGACGAGGCCGCGGGCGAGGGCCCCGCGGAGGGGGACTCGGGCAGCGACCGCGAAGCCGACTGGGATCCATTCCGGGAAGTGGAGTACGGCGTGCGGGACTTCCTGACGAAGGCCGGACGGGCCGTCGAAGATTTCCTGGAGGATCTCAACGAGTGGTCGGGTCCGATCACCCGACCGCGGGAACGCGGCGAGCACAAGGGTGGTCAGAGCTCCGCTGAGGGGGACGGCGAAGAGGAAGGCCACCCCGACGCGGGCCCGGAGCCGGGGTCGGGGGTTTGACCGAAACGGAGCGTTTTGCGATGCCGATGTGACGGCCACGTGACGATCCGTCCGCACTCTGGAAGCGGCGCTCCAGAGGAAAGGACGTTTCGATGTTGGTGTTCTTGATCGTGGCCGCAGTGCTGATCGGACTCGCCTACGCGGATTACTGCCTGGTCGACAATACCGAGCACTTCGGCATCTGCTTCGGAAAGGCTCTGCAAGCTCAGCAGAACGGAACCGCTCTCTACGAGGCGGAGCGGTTCGAAGCGGGGGGCGAAGCCCGGGCAGCCGGGAACGAGAGCGACCTGGAGATCGCAGCCGTGGCCGAAGTGGACGCCGCGGCGGGGCGCGTCACGCAGCCGGCGTCGGAAGCGGACCGAAGGTCACGCTCCCGCCCGCTCGTCGCTCCGGTGCCCGCCTGGCTCCTCCTGGAGCTGGAGCCGGTGCTGGAGCTGCGCGAGGATAGCCCCTGAGATGGCCGCTGAAGAAGGTCGGTGAACCAACGGACCGGGGGGCGGCCGGGGGGACCGGGGCGACGGGATCAGCTGGTCGCGAGCACCGCCTGCGCCGCCTCGACGACCAGGTCCCGGATGGACCCCGGAGCCACGACTTCGGCCTCCCCGGCGTAGCCGAGCACGTGCCGCACGACCCAGCCGGGATCGGCGTTCGGAAAGCGGACGGACACCGCGCCACTCTCCTGCTCGTCCACCGGGCCCTGCTCCCGGACCCAGGGTGCCACGGTGGCCGAGTAGCGCACCACCGCCTCCTCCTCGGGATCCACCTCCGCTCGAAACACGCGCCCGCCGCCGAGGTAGTCGGCCGGATCGAAGTCCTCGGGCACCCGGAAGCCCTCCGAAAGCGCCTCGGCATCGATCACCCGGTCCACCCGGAAGGCTCGAACATCCGCTCGCAGGTGACAGTGCCCGATGACGTACCAGCGCCCTGAGGCGTAGACCACGGCATACGGATCGAGGTTCCGCTCCTCCGGTTCCGGCGCCCCTTCCTTGAGATAGGTGAGGCGGCAGGTGCGCCCACCCCGGGTAGCCTCCTGCAGCAGGTGGCGAATCGAAGCTCCGCTCTCATCTCCGCAGTCGAGCTCGAACCGTCCCGGCTCGTCGGGCTCCTCGTTCGCCGACGTGACCGCCAGCGCCCTCTCCAGGCGCCGGGCGAGGTCGTGAATCCGCTTCCTCCGATCCGCAGCCCCCGGACCCTCGGGAACGTCCCGGGCCGCCGCTCGAAGTCCTACGGCCAGCGCCAGGGCCTCGCGACCGGACAGCCGGTGCGGGCGATCGAACTTCCTGTGCGAGTAGATCTTCACTCGATCCCGCTCGAGCAGGACCTGCATCTCGTCCGCCCCGCCCGCCGGGTGGTAGAACGCCCGCGCCGTCACCTCCTCCAGGTCTCCCTGGACGGTGGCCACATCCACGCCCAGCCGGTCCGCCGCCTCGGTCAGCAGGACCCCCTCGTCCCGGCTGGCCAGGGGAAGCAGGTAGAGGATTCGACCGAGCCGCTCGCCCGCCGTCGCGCGCTCAGTCATTCTCACCTCCGGACGCCTTCTCACCGCGTGTCTGGTACACCGCGAGGACCTCACGGGCGAGGGACCGGAGCTCGCCGGCGAGAGGGGCCGGCTCGAGGATCCGTGCCCGGCCCTCGAGGCTCAGTATCCAGCGGAGGAACGGCTGTACCTGCCGGACCCCGAAAGCCCGGACCTGCGACCCATCGGGGAATTCCTTGTCCAGCACCCCGTACCCGTTCCGCTCCGCCCAGATGGAGGTCGGAAACTCGAACTGAACCCGGGCCTCGAGCGTCCGGTCCTCCTCGGATCCCAGTTCCCAGGCGTCGCGGCTCCGGTACTCCTCGAGAGAGAAGCTCTCGGGAATCTCGTAGTCGGGAGACTTGGGCGACTTCGCATTGGCCGCGGGCTCCTCCATCCGCCCCACCCGGAAGACGCGAACCGCATCTCGCAGCGCATCGTGACCGATCAAGTACCAGTGGCCGCCTTGAAACAGCAGGCCATACGGGGCGACATCTCTCTCCGTGTCTTCGCCGCTCACGATCCCGTGATATGTGAATCGCACCCGCTTCCGGGCCAGCAGGGCGTCCGAAAGCACCCGCACTCGCGACCGGATCTCCGCAGCGCCCGGTCTCCCGACGTAGAGCACCGTGGAGGATCCCATGCGCGCGGCATCGTCCAGGTCGAAGGTGAGCTTGCGAAGAGCCGAATCCGCCTCGCGCTTGAAGGGAGAGGAAGGGATCCAGGAGACGGTGGAGAGCGAGTCGGCGACCAGTCCGACTTCGTCCTCCGACAGCTCGACCGGCGCCGGGCGTTGCGTCGCCCGCGACGAGGCGGCGGTCGATTCCGGATCGACGAGCTTGAGGTACGGAAGATAGAAGTCCGTGTCCGCCAGGCGGTATGCCTGCATCTCCTCGGCCCCGTAATGGAGCGACATCGGGACCGTCTCGATCGGGATCCCGAGGGCCCGCAGCTCGTCCTTGTCGCGTTCGAACATCCGGCGCACGGTCTCGCGCGCCCGGTCGTCGCCCTCCACGTACTTTTCCGCGTAGGAGGGCACCGCCTCCATGATCGATTCGACCTCCACCGGCATCCGCCGCCCCACCAGGAAGGCGATCAGATCGAGCCACCGCTGGGTCTTGGAGATGCGCTCCGGCATCAGGCCCTCCCCTCCAGCTTGACCCGGACGATTCTCACCAGGAGACCTTCACAGCCGATCCCGAGGATCCGCTGCCTCCACCCGGCGATCTGCTCGCGCGAGATGCGGTCGCCGTGGGCGGCCGGGTTCCGGAGATCGAGGAGCGGCTCCAGCTCATCGGGGAGCGTCTCGGTGAGCCACTTCGCATCCCGCTTGGGAAACGCTTCCCGGATGCCGCGCTTCAGCTCGCCCCGATGCGACAGGAGGTGGCGCACCGAACCGATCGTCTGCCGCGGGACGGAGCGGCCGAGGTCGATCGTCCGGCTCCCGTCCCGGATCTCCCTGTCCGCGGGCGGCCGGGAGGCGAGCACCGGCTGGACCGCGGGAAAGATCGCGGCGTTCAGCTCGGTCTCGATCGCCTTGCAGTACTCGACCGCGGTCGGGGAGAAATCGAATCCCGGATCGTCCCTGCGGGACCGGAACACCGCTTCGCCGGTCGTCAGGAAGGTGCGGGAGGTGGGGTGCAGCGCCTCCCAGATCTCGGGTCCCAGAAGGTTGTCGCGAAGCTCCGCGGACAGGCGCTCCGTCTCGCCCCGCAGCTCGGAGTCCCGCACCACCCAGCGCCGGCCTCCGGTGAGATCCTCCAGGTCCGTAAACCAGGTCGCGCCATCCTGGCGCTCCACCACCAGGGGGAGCTCCACCATCCCCCCGTAGATGGAGACCGGGCGATGGTGATAGCGGACGTTGAGCAGGTTGCGGAGCTCCTCGTTCGTGGCCGGCCCGTCCCCCGCGATGAGCCGCCGGATGTCGGCGAGCCGGAACCAAACGTCCACTTCCCGATCGCGGTAGTACGAAGGCATGTGCTCCGCCTCCCCCGGGCTCCCGCCGGGCACGTCGCGATCCGTGACCTCCACGAGGTGGCCCGCATAGAGCGATCGGTAGTCGGTCAGGTAGAGATGCGTCTCCACCCCGCCGTCGATCTGCTCCTGCAGCGCCAGAACATCCTCCTTGTGCGCGAGCGGCTCATCCCGGTTGGCCGATTTCAGCTTCGCCCACCAGACATAGATGTCATCCGCATCGGCCTTTCCCTGCGCCTCCATCGCCGCCCAGCGAAGCAGCACCTCGAGGTGCCGGTCCATGGCGTCGTCGGCGTAGGACGGATTCCACACGCTCAGGAGATGTCGGGGTACGGCGCTCGGCTCGGTCATGCACCTGTCCGCTCGAGGGGTGTGCGGGGCCATGCGAACGCTGTCTGCGGGACGCCCGGCAAGGTAACGCGCTCCGATCCATGGCTCCAGACGGGTGGTCGTTCGCGGGCGGCCGGCGCACCGCGCCCCCGGTCGTTCCCGGGAGCCGGTAGGCTCGACAGATCGTCGCCGCCCGAACAGTTACCGAAAGTGTACGCGGTGGGTGTGACAGGGAGGGCTTGACAACGGAATCCGAATTGACGGATTGACGAAAGGCGAGCCGGTGGCGTTTGTGGGTCGATCCATCGTTCAGGAGGATTCCGAGATGGCCCTCACACAGTGCCCGGACTGCGGCGGAGTCGTTTCAGACGCGGCACTTACCTGCCCCACGTGCCATCGGGTGCTCGCCCCCGCGGAGCCGGGCGGCGCGAGGCTGCTGCGGCGCATGGTCTGCTGGGCCTTCGGGGGCGCGCTCGCGCTGGTGGGGCTCTGGGTGATTACCCGGATCCTGGGTTGAGGGGGGCGATGCCGGGCACCCCCGGAGCTCTCCGGGAGCACCCGCACCGGGTCGTCGCCGCAGCTACATATCCATCTCTTCCATCATCCCGAAGCCCGGCGGCGGCACCTCGTAGTTGAACATGTGCCGCAGGATCTTCCAGCTTCCATCCGGCCCCTGACGGATGACCACGCCGTACCGGCCGGACGTGACGATGGGCTCGCCCTCCGCGGGCGTCATGGTGACCACGAACCCGCCCCAACCGACGGCCATGTCTCCGGAGGCGACCATTCCCTCACGCATCACCTCCAGCTCCATCGGGATGCCTTCGGCGAAGGAAGCGGCGTAGGTCGCCTCGACCCCGGCCGGGTCCAGCGTCCCGGACAGGGGCGGAGCCTGGGTCCCATCCGGCGCCCACAGGGACGCGAGGCCGGCGGCGTCCCCCGCGTTGTAAGCGGCGATGTAGTCGGCCTCGATCTGGTCCATCCCGGCCTCGGCCTCTGCCGTGTCCATCATGCCCTCGTCCGCGGGAACCTCGGCATACTCGACGGTATCTCCCGAGTCCTGCGGTGCGCACGCAGCAGCGAGCGCGATCATGGCCATCGCCAGCCAGGGCGTCCTCTTCCGAAT
>NZ_JBZQEK010000184.1:0-7517 GCF_058719085.1 Candidatus Benthicola sp. | reverse complement strand
GCTCGATCCGGAGGGTCAAAGGCTTCCCCGAGCCGACGATGACGTTCGAGAGAAGCACGGGACGATAGCCGAGAGTGCCGGCCCGCACCGTGTAGGCCCCCGGAGCGATGCCCCGGATCGCGAACTGCCCCCGTGCGTCGCTGATACCGGTGAGATTCGTGTCGAGGATCTCCACCAGCGCGCTGGGAACGGGCTCTCCGGTCACGCCCACGACGCGCCCGAGGATCGTGCCCTTCGGCGCGTCCTGGGCGACCAGACCATCGGCAGAGATTCCGGCGCTCAAGAGCGCACCGAGAAGCACGATTCGTCGGTTCATGCGCCGGAGGATAGCCATGCGGGATGCGGCTCACCACATCCTCCTCGACGCGAGCCCGAGAACCTGTCGGCGTCAGCAACCGCCGCTTGACAGAACGGGCTCGTTCTGTCGTTAGTGGAGACGGGCACCACCACGAGGCTTCCAATCTTCGCCGTCAGAGGTATCGGTATGGCCCGATTCATCGCACCACTGCTCGTTCCGCTGTTGTTTGTCGGCTGCAGCGCCGCCGGCTCCCCCGAAGATCAAACCGAGCATGACATGGGCGCGATGGCCCACGTGGGCGACGCCACAGCCCAGTCCTACGCCGAGTTCGATGCAGCGGGCAAACCCCTCGCGATCGGCCTGACGCTCAGCTCGAACTTCTTCGACGAGTTGCCCGCCGAGCACTCCGACCTCCACAACTGCTTCGACGTGGACGAAGACGGAGTGGTCGATCCGATGGCCGAGTGTCTCCCGGAGCACGGCTGGGTCATACCGCTTCCGAGCGCGGTCGCCTCCCGATCCGACATCCCGTTCCAGTGGGCGGGGCTGAACTGGAATCCGGTGGGCCACCTCCCGCCGGGCGTGTACGACGTGCCCCACTTCGACATCCACTTCTACATGGAGCCGATCGAGAAGGTCTTCGCGTTGCACCCCGGCCCCTGCGGCGAGCTGATCCGCTGCGACCAGTTCGAGATCGGCCGCAAGCCCGTCCCACCCAACTACGTCGCGCCCGACTACATCAGTGTCGACGCGGTGGCCCCGGCCATGGGCAACCACCTGATCGACCCGACGGGACCCGAATTCAACGGCGAGCCCTTCACGCGGACCTGGATTTACGGGACCTACGACGGCCGGATCACCTTCTACGAGGAGATGGTGACGCTGGCCTTCCTGCAGGAGAAGCACACCGAGTGCTTCCCGATCAAGTCGCCGCCAGCGGTGGACGTCCGCGGGTACTACCCGACCGCCACGTGCTACGGCTTCGACCCGGGGACCGGCGAGACCAGCGTCTCACTGGAGGGATTCGAACTCCGTGAGGCGAGTCCTGCGGAGCCCGTGCCGGAACAGGTGACGGACGCAAGCTGACGCGAAGTCGAACGCTCGGTTAGCGGACACGCGAGGATACGGGGAGGCACGATGAGGGCACCGATGTCCACCCTGCTTGCATGGTGCCTCCTCGGTCTCGGCGCCATCCCCGCAAACGGGCTGTACGGGCAGGCGCCGCGACTGGAGTTCGGCACGCGAGTGCGTGTCACGGCTCCGTCCATGGAAGGCAGCCCGCTGATCGGCAACTACATCAGTGCGGATGGGTCCTTCCTCACACTCGATGTGGTCGACGACCCCTCGCCTCCCCTTTCGCTACCGTTCGCTGCCATCGAGAGTCTCGAGGCGAGTCTGGGCAGCCATTCGAACACGTGGAAGGGTCTCGGCTTCGGGATACTGGGGGGTGCTGTGCTCGGCGCCGGCCTGATTGGGATCGCATGCGCCATCGAGGGAGGGTGTGACGACCCGGACGGAGCCGACACGGGGGGCTGGATCGCGTTCGGCGCGGTCGTCGGTGCGGGAGCCGGTGCGGTGATAGGCACGATCCTGGGCGCAGCGATTCGTACCGAGACCTGGGAGCCTGTCGCGCTGCCCCGGTGACGGAACTCGACCATTAGGCGAGACTCAGCGAACGGTCAGACGGGTCCCGCCTGGTGGGCTTCCTCCGTGAAGGCCTGCATCGCCCCGGTCACCCGCAGATCCGGTCGATCTCCTCGAGCTCGGCGTCAGACAGCGGCGGCCCATGGGCGGCCGCCAGATTCTCTTCCAGCTGCTCCACCGAGCTCGCCCCGATGATCGCGCTCGCCACCCGGCCGCCGGGCCGCTCGCGAACCGTCCACGCGATCGCGAGTTGGGCGAGCGTCTGTCCCCGGCGGCGGGCCACCTCCCGGAGAGCACGAACTTTGATCAGCGCCTCCTCGGTGACCTGGCTCGCGGTCAGCGCCCCGGAGTAGCCGTCGTCCCGGCCGGCTCGCGAGCCCGGCGGGATGCCCTCCAGGTAGCGATCGGTGAGCAGGCCCTGGGCGAGCGGTGAGAACGCGACGACCCCCATACCGGCCTCGGCCGCCGTGGAGAGCAGATCGTCCTCGATCTTCCTCTGAAACAGGTTGTATTTGGACTGGTTCACGAGGAGCGGCATGAAGCCGTTCTCCTCCGCGCAGGCGACCGCGAGCCGCGTCTGGGTCGCGCCGTAGTTGCTGATCCCTGGATACAGCGCCTTTCCCATCCGAACGGCGGAATCCAGCGCTCCCATCGTTTCATCGAGTCGCGTGTCGGGGTCGGGCCTGTGATGGTAGAAGATGTCCACGTAGTCGACCTGTAGCCGCCGCAGCGACTGGTCGAGGCTGGCCAGCAGGTACTTCCGGGATCCTCCGTCTCCGTACGGCCCCTCCCACATCAGGTATCCGGCCTTGGTGGTGATGGTGATCTCGTCACGCGGAAGGTGCTTCAGGATCCTTCCGAACCGTTCCTCGGCCGATCCGGGTGGCGGGCCGTAGTTGTTGGCCAGGTCGAAGTGGGTGACGCCCCGGTCGAAGGCCTCGAAGATGAGCCGTTTGCAGACCTCGTCGTCGGCCTCCGCCCCGAAGTTGTTCCACAGGCCGAGGCTGACCACGGGCACGGTGAGGCCCGACGTCCCGAGGCGTGAATAGGGCATTCCCCGGTAGGTGATTCCCTCGTTGTATGCAGGTGGTGCCATCGTCGTGAATCCCCGCTAATCGCGCTTCGCCCCGACGGCACGGCTGCCGTCAGGCCAGATTCATCTTCGCGAGCAGGGCCTCGAACCCGGGGTGCCCGTGCAGCGGCCGGAACAGGAACGAGCCCTTGATCGTGTACAGGGCGCCGGCACGCTCCTCGTAGGCCTTCTCGAGCCACTTCACGGCCGCGTCGTGTTCACCCAGACCAGTGTACACGTAAGCCAGGTGGTAGGGCGAGACGTACCGCTCCTTGGACGTCTCCTCCAGTTCCCCGGCGATGCGACGTGCCCCGTCGACATCGCCGGCGCGACCCAGGGCCTGCCCGAGCTGCGCCCGGAACATGGTGTGACCGGGGGCCAGCGCCACTGCCTGGCGAAGCTCGGCCAACCCCTCCTCGAACCGGCCCAGCAGGATGTAGGCCCAGCCCAGAGTGGCGCGGCCGTGCGCCAGGTGCGGCTCGAGGTCGACGATCCGGAGCGCCCCCTCGAGCGCCTCTTCATATCGGCCGGCGCGCAGCAGGGTGGTCACCCAGTCGAGCCGGTGCTCCAGTGGATCCGTCTCGTGGGCGCGGCGCTGCACAGCCAGGGCCTCGTCGTAGCGCTCGAGGCCGGCCAGCATCCGACCGTAGACATCCATCGTGTCCAGGTTGCCAGGGTCCAGCTCCAGCGCCCGTTTCAGGTCGCGCTCGGCCCCCTCGTAGTCGAAGTCGTTGCTGAGCCGAATCTGGCCCATGGTGGCGTGCGCGGTGGCCAGATCAGCGTCCAGTTCTAGCGCCCGGGACACGGCTTCGCGGGCGAGGCGGTTTGCCTCCGCCGGTTCCATCGTGCCGCCTCCCACTCCGATCGCCAGTTCCGAGTAGCAAAACGCCAGCTCGGCCCACGCCAGCGCGTAGCCGGGGTCCTTCTCGATCGCCAGCTCGTAGAACTCGATCGCCTTCAGGATCCCCGCTTCCGTGAGACGCATGAAGCAGTGGCGGCCCTGGAGGTAGAGCTGGTAGGCCTCCACGTTCCGCGTCGGCTTGCGCCGGATGCGCGACTTCTCACCGGGAGAGAGCTCGGCCTTCAGGGCTTCCGCGATGTGAAGCGCCACATCCGTCTGGATCGCGAAGATGTCGGACAGTTCGCGGTCGTATGTCTCCGTCCACAGGTGCCCGTCGGTCTCCGCGTCGACCAGGTGGGCCACGATCCGCACGCGATCGCCGGCGCGCCTGACGCTCCCGTCGAGCAGCGTGCCCACGTTCAGCTTGCGGGCGATCTCCCGCACCCCGTGCTCCCGCTTCTTGAACGGCATGACCGACGTGCGCGAGATCACTGTCAGGTCGCGGATCTTGGACAGCTGTCCAATCACATCCTCTGTGATTCCATCGGCGAAGTACTCGTTCTCCGGGTCCGCGCTCAAGTTGAGAAAAGGAAGCACGGCCACCGATCTCGGCTTCGGCCCGCCGGATGGGCCATCCGCGAGCGCCTCGGCAAACGCCGTGACCGATTCGAAGCGATCCTCCGGTGCGGATGCGAGGGCTCTCGACAGGGCCACCTCGACACTCGATGGAACCGTGGGACGAAGGCGCCGGACCGAAGGTGCCGCCTCGGTCAGTCGCCTGCCGATCACGGCACGTGCGTTGGGCCCGGGATGAGGCGACTCGCCCGCGAGCATCTCGTACAGCACACACGCCAGGCTGTACTGATCGCTCCGCGCATCGAGCTCGCGCTCCCCGGAGGCCTGTTCCGGGCTCATGTAAGTGGGCGTACCGACGAGCAAGCCGGTGTGGGTCAGGCGCTCGTCCGCGGCGCCCGCCGCCATCGCGATTCCGAAGTCCATCAGCACGGGCTCACCGGCATACAGCAGGATGTTCTCCGGCTTCACATCTCGATGCACCACCCCCCGGTCGTGCGCGTGAGCCAGAGCGGCGGCGATCCGGCGAGCGATCCGAACCGCTTCGTCGACCGGCAGCTGCTGCTCCCGCACGAGCTTCTGCCGCAGCGATTCACCCTCGACGAACGGCATGACGTAGAACAGCTGGGCGTCGGCTTCGCCCGAATCGTACACCGGCAGGATGTTGGGATGGCTCAGACGTGCCGCGATCTCCACCTCGCGTGCGAATCGCTCTGGCCCGATCGCGGCGGCCAGTTCCGGCAGGAGCACCTTGAGGGCAACACCGCGGCCGTGCTTCCGGTCCCTGGCAAGGTACACGATGGCCATGGCCCCGCGGCCGATTTCGCGCTCGAGGGTGTAGCGGCCGGCTAGTGCCGATGCGAGCCGTTCGAGCGACCCGCCTGGATCATTCACCGTATCGGGCACCCAGTGTTTCCAGGTGATGTCGGACGTGGCCCGTGATGATGTATGCCACGGCCCGGACACTGACCGGGTGGCCGCTGGCTTCGCCGATGCGCGTCCAGGCCTCCGGCGGTAGCGCGCGGAACAGGGTCAGGGTCGCCGCGCGGACCGTGACCCACTCGTCCGCCACGTCGGCGAGCGCGAGGCGCTCGGCCTGCGTGGCGGCCACGTACGTCTGGTCGTCGAACCCGGCCATCGGAGTCGAATCTCCCCGCCCGATGCGCAGCGCCCGGTAGGCGAACACCCTCTCGGTGTCGGACAGGTGGCCGACCACTTCCTTGATGCTCCACTTGCCCGGTGCGTACCGGTAGTCGCCGCGCCCTTCCGGGATGCCGGTCAGGCGGAGCGCCACCTCCTCCTTCTGGGCCGCGAGGGCAGCCGTGATCACTTCGCCGTCGGCCACGCGAGCCACGTAGCCGGCGAAGGCCGGAGAGTATTCGTCGGGGTCCGGACGCTGTACGGTGACCAATATCGGATCCTCGCGGGTGGAACGTGTCGTCGCTCGAAGGTACAGCAAACTGGGGTAAGATTGCAGATGCCGGCGGCGCTCGAGAGAGCGAGGTCAGGCGGCAGTCGATGCGGCCGGGGCACGGTTCAGAGCGGAAGATCGGGAGGGTCAGCAGAAGGTCGCCTCGGTCATCCGGGACACGGACGGAAGCAGGAAGGATCGCCGGGGGGAGGGGGGGCGACACCGCCCCCCCATGCCCGACTGGAGTAAGGCCGTCTCGGCTCAGCGCCCCGGGCCGCCCCGGTGGCCGTGACGATGGAACGGCCGCTCGCCATCCCGGGCTGCGAGATCGATCTCGAAGGCCTCGCCGTTCACGGTCATCTCGGGATACTGGGTCCCGTTGAACGTGATGATCACCTCCCGCGACCGGGTTTCGGTCCCGTTCTCGGTCGTGATCGTGATCGTCATGTTTCGGGTGATCGTGCCCGAGAGCGGCCAGCTCGTGGCGTCCCGCGGTACCGGGTGAACCACGTCCTCGATCGTGCGGGTACCCGACATCTCGTACGTGCGCAGTCCCTCGGTATCCGTGTGGCGGCTCCGGGTCGCGTACTCCGAGCCCGAGCCGTTGACCGTGCGCGTCGTCTCGGCGCCCTCCAGACCGGTCACGATCATCTCCCGCGACCGGGTCATGTAGGCGGTCCAACCCGCCCGCTCGAGCTCGTGCTCCATCTCCATGACCATGTGGATCTTCTCGGTCGTGAGCTCGTCGTAGGCTTCCTGCTCGTTCCCTTCCGCGTCGTAGAACGTCACGCTGCGCGTGCCCTCCCGGCCGTGCATGAAGTACCCGCCGACCTGCGGATCCCGTAGCGCCCGGACGTCCTCGATCGTCGCATCGGCAGAGACCATGGCGACGTCGTAGTTGATCGAGCTGTCGAGATTGTCCGTGTCGGTCGGGCTGTCGTCACAGGCCACGAGGCCGAGGGCGGAAATCAGGATGAGGCCGGCGGCGATTCGAGTGTTCATGGGCTCCCCTCACATTCCCGTTCATTGCTGTCTGGATTTCTTCGACTCGGCGATTCGCGAATTCATTCCGTAAGGGCTTCGAAGAAGAGACGACGGGTGGCCCGGCCTGGTCACAACCGGGTGTCGGAGAGAGGTGAGCTACGACGCTGGCCGCCGCACTTCGAAGTCGATGGACGCCAGCTGTCCCGGTGATTTTCCGATGCTCTCGAGGTAAGGCAGCCAACGCGGATCGTCCCACACGTTCGCGAACAGGCTCTGGGTGGAGATCTCTGCGAGACCCGGATCACCGTACTCCGCGGCCCGGGCCAGCCACTCGAAAGCCGCATCGACGTTCCCCCGATAGGCTTCCGCGTACGCGACCTGATAGGCCCAGCCACGCTCGTACTGATCCACCAGCTCGGCGAGCGCTTCGTCGGATTCCTCGGGCCTCCCCAGATCGTGGTAGGCCATGGTGAGGCCGGTCAGGCGATACCATTCGGCGGACTCCAGGCGCATGGCCTCCAGGGCCGATTCGGGCTCCCCCTTGAGCAGAAGGGCCACGCCGATGGCGTACTGGGCTCCGGCGTGGCCGGGGCTCAGGCTGAGGGCCGTCCGCATGGAGGCGATGCTTTCATCGAGCCGCCCCGCACGGCGGTACTCCGATCCGAGGGCCACGTGGCTGACAGGATTCAAGGGG
>NZ_JBZQEK010000183.1:0-3185 GCF_058719085.1 Candidatus Benthicola sp. | reverse complement strand
ATCGGCCTGATGGACACGGTGTTCTCCTGGTTCGTCCGCACGTTCGTAGGGGTGCTCAGTGGCTGAAGACGTGGCGGAGACCGGACAGGCGGCCCGCTGGTACGCGATCCAGACCTATTCGGGCCACGAGAACAAGGTCAAGACGCTGCTCGAGCGGAAGATCGAGGAGCTCCCGGGCGAGCCCGAAGAGAAGGTGATCCGGGAAGTGATCGTCCCCACCCGCGAGGTGGTGGAGATCAAGGGCGGAAAGAAGGTCCGCTCCACGAAGCGGCTGTACCCGGGGTACGTGCTCGTGAACATGGTGCTCAACCAGGAGACGATGTTCCTGGTGAACAGCGTGCAGAGCGTGATCAAGTTCCTCGGCGGCGGCACGCAGCCTCAGCCGCTCCGGCCGGACGAGATCAACAAGATCCTCGGCGTGGCCGAAGAGGTCGAGGAAGAGGGGCCGAAGGAGGAGATCCCCTTCCACACCGGGCAGGTCGTGGAGGTGACGGAGGGGCCGTTCAGCGACTTCAGCGGCACGGTGGAAGAGGTCATTCCGGACAAGGGCAAGGTCCGCGTCCAGGTGAGCCTCTTCGGTCGGCCGACCAGCGTGGAGCTGGACTACACGCAGCTTAAGGGATTCTGAGCAGGGATATCATGGCGGCACCGAAAAAGAAGATCATGGCGCTGGTCAAGTTGCAGATTCCCGCCGGACAGGCGACGCCGGCCCCCCCCGTGGGCCCGGCTCTCGGTCAGCACGGCGCGAACATCATGGACTTCTGCAAGCAGTTCAACGCCAAGACGTCGAACCAGCCGGGCATGATCATCCCGGTCGTGATCACGATCTACCAGGATCGGAGCTTCACCTTCATCACGAAGACACCGCCCGCCGCGGTCCTCCTGAAGAAGGAACTGGGCCTCGAGTCCGGGTCGGCGGAGCCGAACCGGGAGAAGGTGGCCAAGGTCACGCACGAGCAGCTGGTCAAGATCGCGCGCATCAAGATGGAAGATCTGAACGCGAACGATGAGGAGGCGGGAGCCCGCATGATCGCCGGCACGGCCCGCTCCATGGGAATCGAGGTGGCGGACTGATGGCCAGACGAGGGAAGGGATATCGGGCGGCGACCGAGACCGTCGACCTCAACGAGGTGTGGAGCCCGCGAGAGGCGTTCACGGCGGTCAAGGAGATGTCGTTCGCCAAGTTCGATGAGACGGTGGACGTGGCAGTGCGGCTCGGAGTGGATCCCCGTCACGCGGACCAGGTCGTGCGCGGCACGGTGGTATTGCCGGCCGGGACCGGTCGGGACGTTCGCGTCCTGGTGATCGCCGAGGGCGACAAGGCGCGGGAGGCCGAAGAGGCCGGTGCGGACTACGTCGGCACCGAATTCGTGGAGAAGATCCAGGGCGGCTGGCTCGACTTCGATGTCGCCATCGCCACGCCCGACATGATGAAGGACGTCGGGAAGCTGGGACGGATCCTGGGCCCGCGCGGCCTGATGCCGACGCCGAAGGCGGGCACCGTCACGATGGACGTGGCCCGGGTGGTGGAGGAGTCCAAGGCCGGTCGGATCGAGTACCGGGTGGACAAGACGGGCATCGTACACGCGCCGATCGGCAAGGTGAGCTTCGAGGTCGACGCGCTGGCCCGGAACTTCGACTCGCTCATGGAGTCCATCAAGCGGAACCGACCGGCGGCCGCGAAGGGCATTTACATCCGGAGCATCACGGTCTCGAGCACGATGGGACCCGGGGTCGGCATCGACCCGAACCAGTATCGGTAAACCGTCGATCCGCGCGTGCAGCGGGTTCAAGTCGGGATAGTGCCATGGCAATGAAACTGGATCAGAAGCAGGCGATCGCCGAGGAGCTGCGAGGACAGCTCGACTCCGCGGGCGTCGTCTACCTCACGGACTTCACGGGCCTGAGCGTGGAGGCGATCGGCGATCTGCGCCGGCAGCTCCGCGAGGCCGGTGCCGAGTACCGGGTGGTGAAGAACACCCTCGCGATCCGCGCCCTCGAGGGCACGGACATGCCGGACCTGAAGGAGTATCTGCAGGGTCCGACGGCCTTCGTGTTCGGAGGCACGGATCCGGTGGGTCCCGCCAAGGTGGTGCATGAGTTCGCGAAGGGGAACGAAGAGCGGCCGGCGGTGAAGATCGGCGTCGTCGAGACCCGCATCGTGTCGAGGGAGGAAGTCTCGAAGCTGGCGGACCTCCCCCCGAGGGACCAGTTGCTCGGGTCGATCGCCGGAGGCCTGACCGCCGGCGTCGCGGGCATCGCGGGAGCGCTCAATTCGCTCATCCGCGACATCGCCTACATGGTCGGAGAGGTTGCGAAGCAGGGGGAAGAATAGGGACGGGTCCCGAATCCCCACGGGGAGCGCACGGTCCGCTGCCATCGGGACCGGCCCCTACATGGTGAACACAGTGGCAGGGAGTACACGGAAAGATGAGCAAGGTTGACGAGCTTCTCGACGCGATCGGCTCGCTGACGGTCCTGGAGGCCGCCGAGCTGAAGGACAAGATGGAGGAAAAGTTCGGCGTCACGGCGGCCGCGCCGGTGGCGGTGGCGGCGGGCGGTGCAGCCGCTCCGGGCGCCGCGGCCGAGGAGCAGACGGAGTTCGACGTGATCCTGGCCGGGATCGGCGACAAGAAGATCCAGGTCATCAAGGCCGTGCGCGAAGTTACGTCGCTCGGCCTGAAGGAGGCCAAGGAGCTGGTGGACAACGCTCCGAAGCCCGTGAAGGAAGGCGTCTCCAAGGAGGAGGCCGAGTCCATCAAGGCGAAGCTGGAGGAGCAGGGAGCCACCGTCGAGTTGAAGTAGTGGGGTACGCGGGGCCCGCTTCTGCGGGTTCCAACACCAGAACTCGACCGATGGCTCTTGATGCGTAGCTCTTCAAGCACAAACGCAGTTCGCGCTCGCACGGCGCCCTCAGCGCCCCGGCGGCCCGTTAACGGGTCGGCGGGTGCCAGGGCGTTCTGTGCCTTCATCTCGCAGTACATGAGCCGGCCCATCGGCCGGTCCACCACCAGGGGTGACCAAGTTGGCTGAACCGAAGAACAACGGATCGGTGGTCTCTTTCGCGAAGCTCGACTCGCCGATGGAGACTCCCCACTTCCTCGACGTGCAGATCCAGGCCTTCGAGCGGCTGCTGCAGCCCGATACGGAGGGCGATCGCCGCGACGTGGGGCTGGAGCGGATCT
>NZ_JBZQEK010000182.1:0-9365 GCF_058719085.1 Candidatus Benthicola sp. | reverse complement strand
TGCCGGCGCCGATCATGGCGCCGACACCGATCATGGTGGCCTCGAACAGCCCGAGATGACGGGCGAGCTCGACGGTGGGGGCTTTCGTCGGGGCTGATTCGCTCATGGTCGCAACCCGGTCGAGACGTGAGAGGAACGGCTCGCTGCCTTCGGCTGTACCTCGATTCCTACAGGAGCTTGATGAACTCGGCCAGCCACGCCGGATGCGCCGGCCACGCCGGGGCGGTGACCAGGTTTCTCTCCACGTGTGCTTCCGGCCAGTCCTTCTCGACGTAGGTCCCACCCGCCGCCTTCACTTCCGGCCCGCAGGCCGGATAGGCGGAGCACTCCCGGCCCTCCAGCACTCCCGCGGCGGCGAGCAGCTGGGCGCCATGACAGATGGCCGCGACCGGCTTGTCGCCGGACATGAAATGACGGACGATCTCGAGCACGCGATCGTCGAGCCGGAGATACTCGGGCGCCCTCCCTCCCGGTACGACGAGCGCATCGTACGAAGACGGATCGACATCCGCGAAGGCGGCGTTGAGCACGAAGTTGTGGCCCGGCTTCTCCGAGTACGTCTGGTCTCCCTCGAAATCGTGCACGGCCGTTTTGACGCTCTGTCCGGCCTTCTTGTCCGGGCACACGGCGTCGACCGTGTGACCCAGCATCTGCAGCGCCTGGAACGGCACCATGACCTCGTAGTCCTCGACGAAATCGCCGACCAGCATCAGGATTCGGCTCACGGCTCCTCTCCGGCTGTGGGTGGACCGCCTACTCCTGTGGAAGCCTATGCATGGGCACCTCGATGTCAAACGTGCTCGCACCCCCTCCGACGCCCCCTTCACACGAGTTCGGGGGCGCCGTAGAGATCCGTCTCGGCGATGGGCTCTCCGCGGCCCAGAACATGAAACCCAGCATCCCCGAGGAGCTTCCCGGCCCGTCCGGGTTCGGCTCCACGCGCCGGACGAAGTCGGCCGTCGCCTTCTGCAGCGAGTTCTCGAAGTCCGTGCACTCGGGGGCCGGCTTCCGTCCAGTGACGATGTACAGACTGCCGGTGAACTTGGCGGGCGCGAGCGGCAGAATCGGAGGGTCGTACCGCGGCTTTCCTTCGATGTGCTCGTACCAGTTGGCGATCGCATCGGCCGCCGAGCCCGGCTGGCGGTTCGGGACCATGGCGTTCGCGTAGTCCAGGACCGGGTTCGCCGGGTCGAGCCAGTGGAAGGTGGCGTGGCGCGTCAGGGCGATGAGCCAGCGATCGCCCGCTGCGAGGTCGATCGTGAGGCGCGCCGCATGGTCATCCCCGGTCGGGTCGTACTCGTGCACCGAACGGTAGGCGTCGATGAACTCCTGCAGACCCGCGAGATCGGGATTCGCGTTCTCCTCGTAGTCGATCTCGATGCCGACGCCGAGCGCTGTCGCCACCGCGGCGGCGTTCAGTCCCAGTTGCCGGGCATCGGTGGCCAGCGCCTCGTTCCAGTCGTCCACGTAGGTGATGCCGCCGATCGACAGCATGACGCGAATCCCTGCGGCCTTGAAGTAGTCGACGATCTCCTGCGTCATCCCCCTCGGTATACCGTTCAGCGGATCGGCGTTCGTGGTTCCCTCCAGCAGCTGGAGAGGATTCACGAAGCTGAGCACCACCAGGTTCACGGACGGCCGTCCGCTGCCGTCGCCCCGGTCGATCAGCCAGTAGTTCTTCTGGCCGAATTCGTCGATGTCCCGCACGGTGCCCCACGAACAGGCATCGTCGCTGCAGTGCCATGCGCCGTATACACGGATCGGCGCCGGGTCATCCGCGACGGGGGGTGACGAGCCTCCTCCTCCCCCGCCTCCCTTCTTCCCGCCCTTCGCGAACTGGGCCTCCGTCATCGGTTCGGCTGGAGTGTCGTCCGTGCAGGCGGCGAAGGTGAGACCGAGCGTGATGAGCAGGGGGAGATACGAGCGGAGCGACCACATGGAGCACCTCCGAAGTTGACCGGGCGAGGTACGTAACGATCGCTCCGCGCTGCGCGGCGAGCAAGAGTGGCGCGGGCACCACACCGGACACGTCTGCCGGCTCTTCTCGAGTCCGATTCAGGGAAGATTCATTCTCTCGAGCAGGGCTGCATGGCGCGGGTCGCTCCGGAGCGGCTCCAGCTCCGGCATCGTCGTCACGAACATCGCCCCGGCGCTCAGCCCGTCGGCACGGCTCGCCGGGTGGCCCATTGGAAGTATCCTCCCATGACCGCGCCGGCCAGCAGGTTGACGAGGAGGACGCTCCGGAGTCCCGGAAGCTCGACCACCTGTCCGGCACCGGTCAGCGAGGTGGCTGCGTAGAAGGTCAGGGAGAAAACAACGAGCCCGAACACGGCCGCGGTCCACACGTTGAGCGGCGTGGCGCAGGCACGGCAGACGAGCACGGCGCCGGCTCCGAGAGCCGCGAAGGTCAGAAAGTGAATCAGGGTGATGCCCGCCAGGTGCCCGCCGAACGACAGGAGCGCGAGGCCGCTGAGAAAGAGAGGAGATTCGAAGCTCTGGGCGGTGGATCCCAATAGGCCTCCGCTCAGTGCCACCGGGGTGGACAGGGGGGCGAATCGAGCGAGGTCGGCGACGAAGAAGGTGACGGCAACGACGCCGCCGGCGAGCAACCCTGCCTGGACACCGATTCCGACCTGTCTGGCGAAGCGCATTCGGGCAACTCCGAGTGAGTGAGCTGTTCCGCACCGCCACCCGGACCCCACGCTCCAATAAGTGTCAGGCTCTCGACGACGTCAATGCGGCCTCGACCCGCCGGAGCCTGGTACCCGCCGCGAGCGCCCCGAACCGTCACAACCGCCTATCGATCGATTTTGACCAGTTCGGCGAGCTCCTCGCTCTTCAGGTCTCCCAGCGTGCGATTCGCCGGAAGATCGACGACTCTCGAATCGTGTTTCAGGTTGTGGAGAGATACCTGGCGGACCGACTTGCCTTCGGCGTTCTTTGCCTCGCCAGCCGGGTGCGCGATCCATACCAGTCCCGAAGGTCCCCGGAACCGTCGAGTACGCGGAGCGAGAGAGAGCTGCTCCACCAGATTGGCCTTGATCTGATCGTGGTCCGGTTCGAGCGTGACCGTCATCGTGTTGATGGCGTTGGTCGGGTCCTCGAATCCGAGGGCCTTGCCCGCCGGTTTTCGGTTGGAGCGCGAGTTGAGTGTTCTGACCGTCCATTCCCACGTGCCCGATCGCGTCTCGATCGTGCCTTGCTTCTCCTGCTCACCCACCGTTGTACCGTCCCTGCTGAAGTAATGCCGTCTGGTACAACATAACCAAAGACGGACCTCGGCGGGGCCTGAACCAGCTCAGAGGGACCGGAGGTCGGTTCCGTTAGAGTGACGACCGGTCCACATAAGAAAAGGGCCGCCCCCCTTGGGAGCGGCCCTTTCCGTCCGGAATCCGCCTCGCGTCAGGAAACGACGACGACGTTCTCCGCGGCCGGGCCCTTCTGCCCCTGCGTCACGTCGAACTCGACGATGTCTCCCTCGTTCAGCGTCTTGAATCCCTCGGCCTGAATCGCCGAATGGTGGACGAAGCAGTCCTTGCTGCCGTCCTGCGGCGTGATGAAGCCGAAGCCCTTATCCGGGTTGAACCACTTCACCGTTCCCTTGGTACGCATCATTCCTTCTCCTTTGATCGGTCTTCGTCGGAGTGCGGATGATCCGTACCTGCCGACTCATGACTCTCGCGCGGTCTCTTCCCCCGCGCCGGGACGCGCGCCGAAGCCAACAAAAAAGAGGGAAGCCGTCTCAGACAGGCTTCCCACCACGTTCTGTGACTCGTGCTCGCTTGTGCCCGGCACCCTGCCGGACGGGGGGAACATCGCCGCTTCGGCTCCGTTTGTCAATCGTCAGCCTCACCCGGAAGCTGCGACGACCGCTTGGCTTCGACGGCGATTCACTCCGAGCGATGCGCCTCCAGCTCGATCTCGATCATGAACTCGGGGAGGGCCAGCCCCTTGACCTCGACCCACGTTCCGGTCGGAAACCGGGTCGTGTAGATGGAGCTGCGGTACGCCGCGACCGCGAGGAAGCCGGCCATGTCCGTGGTGTAGACGTTCTCGACGATGACGTCCTCGAACGTGTACCCGTAGTGTTCGAGGACCCTCTCGAGGTCGGAGTAGGCGTTCTTCATCTGCTGTTCCAGGTCCCCCACGGCCGTCGGGTTCCCCTGATCGTCCATGCTGACGGCGCCCGAGATCTTGATGTCGTTCCCGATCCTCACGGCATGGGTGTATCCGTAGGCCTTCTCGACCTCCGGTCGCAGGTAGAAATACTCCGGCTCGTCCGCGACGGCCGACTCCTGCGCCTGCGCCGTCTGAGTCGTGTCCGGCGCGGAGCAGCCGCCCGCGAACAGCGTGGCGACTCCGATGGAAGCCAGCAGCCACTGCCTTTTCATCCTCGTTCTCCTCCAGAGTTGGGTGCACCCGATCGGATCCAAACGGACCAAGAACGCCAATACGACGACGGCGGGGAAGGGCCCGCACGAGCGAGCGGCGTCCGCCGTATCCTCGAACGGATCCTCAGCGGTCGTCCTCGATCCGATCGAAACGGATCCCCCGCACCCGTCCGGCGTCGATCGTGAACGCTTCCGGAATGCCCGCGGCGTCAGGGGGCTCGAACGTCAGGACCTCGCCGTCGACGGTGAATTCATGCTGCACCGTCGGCAGGAGGGTGACGGGGTCGCCCCGGCCCCGTGTCAGCATCAGCACGTTCCCGTCGGCTTCGATCCGGTAGTCCGTTCCGAGCTCTGCGGAGCGATAGCGGCCGGAGTAGCGCGCCGCCGCGGCGGGCGTGAGCACGGCCGGCTCGACTTCGACGAAGGCCTCCGTGCCGCTCGGCCGCCGAAGCTCGAACCTCCGCTCTCCCGGCTCTCCGGAGAAGCGCATCTCGATCGGTGCGACGTCGAGCCGGAACCGATCCCTCGCGAGCGGGATGAGAGGGAATCCGGGACCCACGGCTACGGTGAGAGCGCCGTCCCGCACCTCCAGCCTCAGGTAGCCGTCGTCGCCCTCGTCCCGGTAGAGGCCGGCCCACCGCGACAGCTCCGCTTCCGAAAGCGCGATCGGCTCGGAGTCCGAGGCCGTCTGTTCTCCGGCAGCCGGCTCTTCCTCCGGTTCCAGGAAGTCTGCCAGGAACAGGTCCGCGACGTCGAACGCGAGCGATGTCGGGTCGGCGTTCGACACGTTGCAGAGCGTCGCCACGCTGAGACGCTGTTCGGGAAACCGGATCATCTCGGCGCGATATCCGACGAAGGCGCCTCCGTGGGACACGACCGGCAGCCCTCGATGGTCGTCGTGGATCAGCCCGAGCGCGTAGTCGAGCGTGTCGCCGTTCGTCAGGATGCCCCGCTCGAGGAGGGCCGCCACGAGCTGCGCGCCGCCCACCCTCGGATCGTAGAAGTTCTCGTCCCACTTGCGCAGGTCCTCGACCGTCGTGAACACGCCTCCATCCCCGACCATGTCCAGCGTCGTCTGGCTGATCCGGAAGCCTTCACCTTCCGGCGCGTACCCGCTGGCCCGGTGGGGGACGATCTCCGTGTGGTCGTCGTGGAAGTGCGTGTCCTCCATGTCGAGGGGCTCGAAGATCTTCTCTTCGGCGTACTGCCGCAGGGACCGGCCGGTCGCCCGGCGGAGGATCTGCGACAGGAGGAAGTAGCCCGAATTGCTGTACAGGTACTCGGAGCCGGGGACGAAATTCGTGCCTTGCTGCCTCGCGATGAGGGCGAGCGCCTCCTCATCCGTGTACCAGTCGTCGTCCCGCAGGCCGGAGAGCTCGGCGAGCGTCAAGTAGTCGCGGATCCCGCTCGTGTGGTTCAGGAGCATGCGGATCGTGATCGGAGTCCCGTAGGCGGGGATCTCGGGCAGCCAGTCGCGGATGTCGTCGTCCAGCGACAGCGAGCCCTCCTGCGCGGCCAGCACGATCGCCGCGGCGGTGAACTGCTTCGAGGTGGAGCCGATGCGGAAGACGCTGCGGGGATCGATCGCGATTCCGTAGTCCAGGTTCGCCATGCCGTAGCCGCGGGCGTAGACGATCTCGCCGTCCCGGATGACACCGAGGGCACAACCGGGCGTATCGGTGTGATCGTATTCCGCGAACACGTCATTCACCGCATCGCGCACGTCGTCGACGTGCGCCACCTGCTGGGCGGAGAGGGGGCCGGCGCCTCCGAATGCGAGGCTGACCAGCACCGGGATTCCTGCGGCGCGCGTGGCACGGACGATCCGGTATCGCATGGATGCTCGCTCCAGGGGGACGCTGTGACTTGCGAGTGCGGTTCGACTCGGACCGAAGCTAATGAACCGGAACGGGGCCTGACAGCGGACGGGGCCGGACGGAATCGCGCGGCCGACGAGGAGTGACTAGAAGCCGCTCCACCCCTCTCGCTTGCCGATCAGCTCGATGACCGCGTCGGCGAGCAGGTTGCCGTTGTCGCTGTTGGTGAGGATCACGACGCCGTTTCCCCGCGTCATGTGGGCGATCATTCGCCCCCGGAAGCCATCGTTCGCCGCGGAGTGCCCGATATACGGCTGACCGTGAAGGGTCCACAGGTTGATCCCGAGACCATAATGATTCCGGACCTCGGTGAGCAGTATCTCGGTGCTCTCGCGGCTCAGCACCCGGTTGGACTGTCCACGCAGGGAGAGCTGCAGCTCGATGAGGAAGCGGGCCACGTCCGCCGACGTCGTCCACAGCGCGGCCGCGGCCATCTCGGGATAGATGTGGTGTCCGCCGGGCACCGGCGTCCCGTCGGCGTAGTAGCCCGAGGCCGCCGAGGCCCGCATCGACGTGGGAAGCGGCTGTTCATAGGTGCTGCTCGTCATTCCCACCGGTTCGAGCACTCGCTCCCGCACGAACTCGGGATAGCTCGTGCCGGTGACGTCCCGAATGGCTTGCTCCATGACTTCGTAGCCGCCGCCCGAGTAGCGCCATTCGCTCCCGGGCACGTAGGTGACCACGACCGGCGGCGAGTTAGCCGGCGGCTCGCCCTCCAGGATCTGGATGAGGGTCGGCAGCGGCTCGGTGTAGCGATAGCCACGGAAACCGCTGACGGTGGTCCCCGCCGTGTGGCTCAACAGCCGCCTCAGGGTGACCTTCTGGTCATTCTGGAGTGAATTGTCCGGCAGAGTCCACGACGTGAGGTAGTCGTTGATCTCCACGTCGAGGGAGACGACGTCATCCTGCACGAGGCTCATCACCGCCGCCGCCGACACCGTCTTGCTCATGGACGCGGACTGGAAGAGCGTGCTCTCCACCACCGGCTCGCCGGTCGCCTCGCTCTTGACCCCGTGCACCTCGACGTAGTCGATGGCGAAGTCGTTGATCACCGCGACACTGGCACCGGGTACGTCGTACAGCTCCATCCACGACGCGATGTCGGTCGGGTCCTCGGGCTCCATCGCGGAGCTGCAGGCCATCAGAACCGGGAGCGCTGCGGCGAGCACCTGCAGTCGAACCGTCTGCCTCACGTCCACCTCCCCAGTCCGTGGAGGGCACCGCCCTCCCGACCGCCGGCCGGCGGGATCGGCCCTCCATGTATCCCCCAGAACACGCGGGGTGGGCCGGTCGCTGAGCGACCGCAGGGCCGCGTTACCGTCGCAGAGAGTGCACGCCTCCCTTGGGAGAGTCCGCCGTCACGGTGAACGGTCCGGATCCGCGAACGATCCAGCGCACGGTCACGGTGCCCATGCCCGGAATCGACTCCACCTCGATTCTCTCGGGCCGGCGCTTCTGTTCGACGGCTGTGCCCTGGAGCGGATCGACCACCACGAAGCCGGCCACCACGTCACCACCCGAAAGGGTGATCCAGTCCGGGCGGGAGATCCGGTGCTCGCGGTCCTGCTGGGTGTGCGTGGGGACGAGGCGCTTGTTGGCGACGATCGCCGTGACCTCGGTGAGGCCACGGCCCAGCGACCGCACGGCGATCGAGTCCACCTTCACCAGCGGCATCTGGTGCGCCTGGTACAGCGTGAACGCCATGTTGCGGTGCGCTTCCTCGGGGAGCAGAAAGCCCGGGATGGCCCGCGTGTACTGCTTCTTCACCCCTCCGACCTCGATCGGCCCGTACGTGGGGTGCTCGACGGGCGTCCACGGCACGATCGCCTCGCCGAACAGGAGGAGGCGATCGAAGCGGTAGTCGCGCCGATCGTACCGGTCGGATCGGTCTTCATCGTCCGGTCCGCTCCGGAAGTAGTTGAACGCCGTCCACAGCTCGTTGCTGAAGGTGAGGATCCCGCGTCCGCCGTAGAACCAGTCCAGCTCGCCGCCCCACACCGGATAGAGGTCCTTCCACACGACGAGGTAGCGATATCCCGGCAGGATCTGTTCACCCACCTCGCCGAGGCGATCGAACGTCCGCACGTCCTCGGGCTGGAATTCGTCGTCGGGTACGCCGGGCCCGCGCAGGATCATCCCGCCCGAATTGTGATAGGTCTGCGCTCCGGCGATGTTCGGATGGTCGAGGACGAAGCGCACCACCGCCTGCGTCTCGGGCAGAGAGGTCGGAAAGGCGTCGGCGCCGTACTGCACGTACTGTGGCTGCCAGCGCCACGGCCAGTTCCGATTCGGGTCGTAGTACCCCGGCCGGTCCTCGTTGACCTGGCCGTCTCCGTCGTTGTCGAAGCCCTCGAAACCGAGGATCTCGTAGTCGCCCGGCTCGTCCGGTCGGGCGCGGACCATGAGACGCGGGTCCTCCGGCGACACGATCCACCGGCCGTTGGGGTCCTTTCGGCGCATCATGGTGATGTGGCCATCCCCATCCAGGTCGTCGAAGTCGTCCTCGTCGACGAGCCCGTCGCCGTCGTCGTCTCGCGGCACCACGCCGCTTCGAGGGCTGTGCGGGGTGTTGGGCGAGGTGAGGAAGGCCTCCCGGCCGTCGGGATTGATGCTGGGGACGATGTAGAACGTGCGCTCCGCGAGCAAATCGGAGATCCACTCGACCCGGTCGGCCATCTCGCACAGGTACCAGGCGGTGTAGAGCGCGATCTCCTGCCCCTGAATCTCGTTCGAGTGGATGTTGCCGTCGATGTACATGGCCGGCTTCCGGTCCGCCTCGCCGACGCCGAAGTCCGTGACGGTGATCAGCCAGATCTCGCGTCCCTCGTAGCTGTCCCCGATCGAGCTCAGTCGGCAGCGATCCGGGTAGGCGTTCTCGAGTCTACGACCGATGTCTCCCACCGCCGCATGGTCGTAGTACCGGTCCCAGGTGACGGGCACCTTCGGATCTGGCGGCGCACCGAGTGCCGCGAGCCCCCCCGCCTGGGCCGCTGCGGGAACGGGCGAGGCCAGGTGAAACAGCCCGGCCGCGCCGGCCGCCAGGAGGGCGTTCGCCACCCGCAGGGTGGTCCGACCCTGGTCTTTCCGAGTCCTTGTT
>NZ_JBZQEK010000181.1:0-3943 GCF_058719085.1 Candidatus Benthicola sp. | reverse complement strand
GCATCGCGCATGAACTTCTCGACCGGGTATTCCTTCATGTAGCCGGAGCCACCGTACACCTGGACGGCATCGGTCGTCACCGACATCGCGACGTCAGAGGCGAAGCACTTCGACATCGCCGAGTAGATCGTGGAGCGGTCCTTCGGATTCGCATCGATGTGCCGGGCCGTCGCATAGATGAGCGCCCGGGCCGCCTCGACCTGCATCGCCATGTCGGCGAGCAGGAAGCGCAGCCCCTGGAACGAAGACACCGGAGAGCCGAACTGCTTGCGTGAGATCGACCAGTCGACCGCCAGGTCGAGCGCCCCCTGCGCGATGCCCAGCGCCTGCGCTCCGACCCCGGGCCGGGAAGCGTCGAAGGTCTTCATGGCGGTGATGAAGCCCGTGCCCTCGCGACCGATGAGGTTCTCGACGGGCACGCGGCAATCCTCGAACACCAGCTCACGGGTCGCCGAGGCCCGAATGCCCATCTTGTCTTCCTTCTTTCCGAAGCTGAAGCCCGGCGTCCCCTTCTCGACGACGAGGGCACTGGCTCCGCGAGGACCTTTGTCGGGATTGGTCATCACGACGACCGTGTAGATCTCCGCCTCGCCTCCATTCGTGATCCACTGCTTGAGCCCGTTCAGCACGTAGTGGTCACCGTCCCGCACCGCGGTGGTGCGAATACCGGCCGCGTCCGACCCGGCCTGCGGCTCCGTGAGCGCGAAGGCGGCCAGCTTCTCACCGGTGGCAACCGATGGCAGGAACCGCTGCTTCACTTCGTCGCTGGCCGACACGATGATCGGGAGGGCCCCGAGCGCCGTGCTCGCGAAGGCGAGCGAAATGCCCCCGCAGGCCTTCGAGAGCTCCTCCGTCACCAGCACCATGTTCATGGTTCGCGAGTCGCCCGCGAGTCCTCCGTAGGCCTCGTCGATGAACACTCCGAACAGACCGGCCTCGGCCATCTTCTCGACCACGGGCCACGGGAAGTCTCCGGTGCGGTCGTATTCGGCCGCCACCGGACGGATCTCGTTGTCTGCGATCGTTCGCGCGAGATCCCGGATCATCTCCTGCTCTTCGGTCAGTTGATAGTCCAGCACGGGGGGTCTCCTGTGGGAACGGGCGCAGCCGGGTCGACTCCGCCGCCTCTAGTGTGAATGATCACCTGAGCTCAGGACCAGAGCAGCGGGTGCTGGACCCGGGCCTCGCCGTCTTCGAACAGGACGCGCGCCAGATTCTCGGGAACGAAGTCCGCGAACGAGCCGATCTCGAACCTCCCGTTCAGAGTTCCCGGCCGTGAGAGCTCCAGCAGACGGCGCGTGAGGAGTCGTCCGTCCAGGTTCACATCGACCATCACGACCTTGACCGCGTTCCCCTCGACGGCGGCCGTGAACCCGCCCTCCGGATACAGCCCCTCGAAGGTGTCTGCCAGATTCTGGAGGTCGGTCGCCGCGTCGACCGCATCGTCGGCCTCGAACTCCACCTGCCCGTTCAGCCGCTGCTCCCATTCCGGCGTCGCGAAGCGCACCTCCTCCGACCAGGGCTCCCGGGCCGCGCCCGCATAATCGGGGTGCGCCCACTGAATGTGCATGGCCCCGCCTTCGTCCACGCGGATCCGAACGAGCTGCGTGGCCGGCTCCTCGGTGTGCACGAAGAAGTCGCCCCCCTTGATGACCGCCTGAAGCTCGTGGGGAATCTTGGAGAGGATGCGCACCAGCTCCACCGTGACCGTCGGAAGGATCGGGGCCGTCGAGGGCTGAACGTGCCCGATCTCGATGGCTCCAGACTGCGGGTCGTACTCCAGCCACTCGCCGGGCAGCTTCGCCAGCTGGTGCTGGACGTCGGCCGGCAGCGGTCCGAGAACGACCCGGCCGTGACACCCGGACTGATAGGACATACCTCGCTCCGCCTCGCGGGAACTGGTTCTCGACTGCCTTCGTCGGCCGAAAAAGCCGCTGAAAATCTTACAATCGCGCCGGGAGATGGAAAAGGATAACGTGTGAAGCGGAGGACCCGATGACACCGGGAGTCCGATCCGTCCCTTCCTCGGATGCTTGCCATGCAGACAGCGTACTTCAACGGGGATTACCTGCCGCGCGACGCTGTCCGGGTCTCCCCGGACGATCGCGGCTTCCTCTTCTCGGACGGCGTGTACGAGGTCGTCCGGAGCTACGGGGGTCGCCTGTTCGAGAGCGCGGCCCACCTGAAGAGGCTGGAGCGCAGCCTCCAGGCGATGCGGATTCGTGGGCTGCGCGCGTCCGATTTCGCACCCGTCTTCGATCAGCTCCTCGAGCGGAACGGGCTTTCCGCCGCGGATGCGCTCATCTACCTGCAGGTCACCCGGGGGGTGGCTCCTCGCTCGCACCGTTTCCCCGACCCCCCGGTTCCACCGACGGTGTATGCGTGTGCGTGGGCCTACGCGCCCGCTCACCCGCCGGAAGAGGGGGGCCATGCCATCACGGTGGCGGACCAGCGGTGGGCCCGGTGCGACATCAAGACCATCGGCCTAATCGCGAACTGCATGGCGAACCAGGATGCGCACGAGGCGGCTGCGGTGGAGGCGATCTTCGTCAGGGACGGAATCGCCCTCGAGGGAACGCATTCGAACCTGTTCGTCGTGACCCGGGGGCGCGTCCGTACCGCTCCGCTGACTAACTACGTCCTGCCCGGCGTGACCCGGCGAGTGGTCCTGGAGCTCTGTGCGGAGGCCGGATACGAGGTGGCAGAAGAACCGGTGCTCCTGCACGAGCTGTACTCGGCGGACGAGATCTTCATCGCGGGAACCACCGCGGAAGTGACGCCGATCGTCGGACTCGACGGCCACGCGATCGGGGCCGGGCGGCCGGGTACGTTCGCCCTGGATCTGCTCCGGCGTCTGCGGGAGAGGGCCTCCTCGCCGATACAGGCGGGATGAGAAACCGGCCGGCGGCCCCGCGGTCGCCGGCCGGCCCATCAGGTCCTGCGGGTGATCAGTTAGCGGCCAGATCCAGTCTGGCGGAATAGATCTCGTCGCTGTGCCTGCCGTTGTACTTTATCCAGGTCTGCCACAGATCCATCATCTCGTCGTACCCCTCTTCCCCCTCGTCCGGGAAGGTGGCATCGGCGTACTCGTCGCACGGTGCGCCGCAGGGCTCCTCGATGGCCGCGAGGTCCTTGTACACACGGACCAGGACCACATCCCGCGAGTCCGATCCGTAGTAGTGCTGCAGGACGTAGAAAGCGATGACGTTCGGGTTCAGGCGCTCCATCGGTGCCACCACCTTCTCGACCCATTCCATCACCTTCCCGCGCTCCTCGCCGAGCGGGACCTTGAAGGTCGACATGGTCACGATGCCCGTCTCCGGAGGACCGTCCTCCATGTCCTGGGCTACGACAATCTGCGGGGCCGAAAGAAAGACCAGTGCGGCAAGTCCCACGGCGAACTTCTTCATGTGACGTTCTCCTCGATGTAGTGGGCGGGGCAGCGTATGAACGCGAAGCGCGAGCGCACCGGTGCGGTCGCGCGATGATCCTGTGATCGTATGTCGTCGGAAGCGCACCCGACGGTCCCTCGGAGAACCGATCGAGCACCTGAATGACGGCCCATAGTCGACGGACGGACCGCAGGTGTCAAGGAGGGATGGGGCGAGAAGGTGATCGGTCGAGGGGTGGGGCGGCACCCGTCTCGGCCCCTCCTCGCCCCCGGTGATGAGGTGTTTCGCAGATCGGAACCCGGTACGGCGGTTCCCGCTGTGAGACCGGCGATTCGGGCCCTCCGACGGACCGAACCAGCTCGTTGGCGCGTGCCCTCCTCGAGGCACGGCGGGTCACGTACTTCGGGACCCGAACCTCCCGGTCATCACGGCGTGCACCCTCGGCTCCGCGTGAACGGCCGGGGCCGCGGAGGTCCGCCGGTCGGAAGTGATCCCATCGACATCGTCTCCCACTCGTCTACACTTCCTTCCAGCGGACCGCTGGTGCCGTT
>NZ_JBZQEK010000180.1:0-2552 GCF_058719085.1 Candidatus Benthicola sp. | reverse complement strand
TCCCGGAGACGCTGCTCGAGAGCGAGCTGTTCGGGCACGAGAAGGGCGCATTCACGGGGGCACACTATCGCCGGAAGGGCAAGATCGAGCTGGCGAATGGCGGGACCCTGTTCCTCGACGAGATCGGGGAGATCCCGGCGCGAATGCAGGTGGACCTGCTGCGGGTGCTCGAGTCCCATCGCTTCAACCGCCTGGGTGGCGCCCAGGAGATCGAGTCCGACTTCCGCCTCGTGTGCGCCACGAACCGAGACCTCGACGCGCTGGTGCAGGAGGGAGCGTTCCGGGAGGACCTGTATTACCGGATCCACGTGTTCACCATCGACCTGCCGCCGCTGCGGGAGCGCCGTGAGGACATCCCGCAGCTCGTGGAGTACTTCGTGGAGAGGTTCGCCCGGTCGATGGGCAAACCGCCGAAGAAGCTGACGGAGGAAGCCGAGGAACTGCTCACGGGGTACGACTGGCCCGGGAACGTGCGCGAGCTCGAGAACGCGGTCGAGCGGGCGATGGTCGTCGGTCGCTCGGGGAGCATTCAGCCGGAGGACCTGCCGGTGCGGCTCGAAAGGAACGCGGTCCGTCCGCAGGATCGGTCCCTCGAGGCACTCGAGAGCGAGCACATCGCGCGCGTGCTTCGAGAAGAGAGCGGAAACGTCTCCCAGGCGGCGCGCGTGCTCGGAATCGACAGGGGAACGCTCTACAACAAGATCAAGAAGTACGGGATCCGGCCGGGGTGAAGGAGACCATCCTCCTCGCCCTGCTCAACGGGTTCCGACCGGCATGGTCCGAGGAACTCCGGCAGCGGGTCGGGGCCGCTACCGGTCACTTCGTGCGGCTGGACTCGCTCAGGATCGACGTGACCCCGTTCTACGCCCCGGAGCGTGGGCAGTACCACGCGACCCTCCTGCTGGCGGAGCTCCTCAAGCATCGCCCGGCCGGCAGGGGGCGCATCGTGGGGCTCACCGAGGTGGACCTCTACATCCCGGTGCTCACGTTCGTATTCGGCCAGGCACAGCTCGGCGGTCCGGGCGCGGTCGTCTCGACGATGCGCCTGCATCCCGAGTACTACGGGCTCCCCCCCGACGAGGGCCTCCTCACGGACCGTGCGGTGAAGGAGGTCGTGCACGAGCTGGGGCACGGATTCGGGCTCGTCCACTGCCCGGACTATGCCTGCGTAATGGCCTCGTCCGCGTATGTCGAGGGAGTGGATCTGAAGCAGGAGGTCTACTGCCGCGATTGTCTCCTTCAGCTGGAGGACGACGCCTGCGAGCGCTCCGCCGCGCTCTGAGATCCGACCGCGGCGGACGCACGGGTTGCGGGCGGGCCCGGGCGACATATCCTCAGCCGGTCCGCGCTCGGAGCGCGTGTTGCCCGGCGATCGACATTCCACCAACCGGAGATCGGCAATGTCGCGACACTGGCTGATGAAGTCCGAGCCGGGATCGTACTCCCTGGATGATCTCGAGCGGGACGGGGTCACGTGCTGGGAGGGAGTCCGCAACTACCAGGCGCGGAACCTGATGAGAGAAATGAAGGAAGGGGACCTCGTTCTGTTCTACCACTCGAACGCGGATCCGCCGGGCGCGGCGGGGATCGCCCGGGTCGCCCGGGAAGCGTACCCCGATCACTTCTCGTGGGACCCGGAGAGCCGCTACCACGACCCGAAGTCGAGCCCGGACGAGCCCCGCTGGTGGATGGTCGACGTCGAGTTCTCGGAACGCTTCGCCCGCTTCGTGCCGCTCGCTGACCTGAAGGCGAATCCCGCGCTCGCGGACATGCTTGTCACCGGCCGGAGCCGGCTGTCGGTCCAGCCGGTCGAGGCCGCCGATTTCGAGACCGTGGTCCACATGGGGAGGGGCGTGGAGTGACGGATCTGAATCGCTGGGACCTGACGCCGATCTATTCCGGCCAGGAGGCCTGGGAGAAAGCCCTGGAACTGCTCGGGTCCGCTCCGCGTGCGGTGGCCGGCTTCCGCGGACGTCTCGCGGAGGGGCCGGACTCGCTGGAAGCCTGTCTCGACACGTACTACGAGGCGCTGAAGCGCTTCTACCGGGTCTCGAGCTACGCCTCGATGCGTTTCCACGAGGACACTCGCGTCGGGGAGACGGCCGAGATGGAACAGCGGGCGCGGCTCGCGGGCACCGCCCTGGCGGAGGCCGCGAGCTTTATCGACCCGGAGATCCTCGAGATCGGGGAGGAGACGGTCCGGGAGTGGGTCGAGGCGTATCCGGGCCTCGCCGTCTACGCACACGTCCTGGACGACACCCTCCGGAGATCCTCGCATACCCTCACGCCCGGCGAGGAGGCGGTCATCGCCACGGCGGGACTCGTGACCGACGCACCGTACTCGGTCTACGGCATGCTGGCGAACGCGGACCTCCCGTGGCCGACGGTGACCCTGTCGGACGGCACCGAGACCCGTCTGGACCAGGCCGCCTACACGCGACTCCGGACGACGCGGCTCCGGCAGGACAGGGAAGAGGTGTTCCGGGCGTTCTGGGGAGCGTGGGGAGGCTACGCTCGCACGTTCGGAGCGATGCTGTACGCCCAGGTGAAGC
>NZ_JBZQEK010000179.1:0-5849 GCF_058719085.1 Candidatus Benthicola sp. | reverse complement strand
GTCGAATGTGCCCTACGGCATCACGTCCCCTCTTCTCTTCCGGCTGCTCGAGTTGGACCCGTTTCCGCGGCGGCTCGTGCTTCTCGTGCAGAAGGAGGTCGGCGAGAGGGTGACCGCCACGCCGGGCAACCGGGTCTATGGAGCCCTGTCGGTGGGGGTACAGGCCCGGGCCGACGCGAGGATCGCGTTCCGGGTCGGGAGGCGGGCCTTCCGTCCGGTTCCCGCGGTGGACTCGGCGCTGGTCGTGATCGAGCCGCGCGACGCGCTCCCCTCCGAACGCGACCTCCAGGACCTCCGTGTGCTGACTCGACTGGCCTTCTCCCGGCGCCGGAAGCAGATCGGAGGCATTCTGCGCTCGTCGGCCGAGTACGGTGCTCTCGAGAGCCGACTGCCCGAGCTCCTCGACCGCCTCGGGATACCCGCCACAGCCCGTCCGGAGGCACTGTCGCCACAGCAGTTTCTGGACCTCGCGGCAGCCCTGCGGGCCGCGTCGCCCGGTGGGTCCCGTGGGGGGAAGCAATCGAGTTGAGAAGAGCCGGGGCGTCCCGTATGTTCTTGTGAGCCCTTTCACAAGCGAAGCCATGACACGCAAGATCTCCGATTCGTCCGTTCGCCGGCTGTCCCGATACCTGCGCCGCCTCCGGAGGTTCGACGGGCAGGGGGAGACGGTGATCTCCAGCCGCGAGCTGGCGGAGTCGACCGGAACTACGGCGGCCCAGGTGCGAAAGGACCTGAGCCATTTCGGTTCCTTCGGGAAGCGGGGCCACGGGTACCCCATCGCGGACCTGCGGACGCGGCTGGAGGAGATCCTCGGCCTCACGCGCCGGTGGCGCGTGGCGGTACTCGGGGCGGGCCGGATCGGATCCGCCCTGCTCGGTTACGAGATGTTCGCGCACCGGGGCTTCGATGTGGTCGCGGCCTTCGACGTGGATCCCTCGAAGGTGGGCAAGGACATCGATGGCATCCGGGTGCGACCGCTCGGGGAGCTGGAAGCGACCTTCGCGGCGCTCGATGTGTCCATCGCCATCGTGGCCACTCCCCAGGAGGTCGCGGAGGCCGTGGCGCTCCGCGCGGTGCGCGCGGGTGCACGGGCCATCCTGAACTTCGCCCCGATCAAGCTGCGGCTGCCGGACGATGTCGCCGTTCGGGAAGTGGACGTGACGCTGGAGCTCGAGGGGCTCTGCTACATGCTCACGGCGGCCTCGGCCCCGGAGGCCGTGGAATGATCTCGGTACACAGCGAGATCGGGGCTCTCGAGACCGTGATCTGCCACACGCCCGGTCCGGAGCTGGCCGTGGTGACGCCGGGGAATCGTGCCGACTACCTGTTCGACGACATCCTCGATCTGCAGTTCGCCCGTCGCGAGCACCGGGTGTTCACGCAGGTCCTCTCACGGTTCGCCACGGTGCTGGAGATGTCGGACCTGCTGGCCGAGGCCCTCGCCGAGCCGGAAGCGCGCGACTACCTGTTCCGGCACACGGACGCGGCGGTCGAATGGAGTGCCTCCGAGGCCGACCCCGAAGATGTGGCCCGGCTCATCATCGAGGGAGAGGAATCCTCCGGCGGGGCTCTGGCCCGGCTGGTCAACGAAGCGGGCTACACTCTTCCACCTCTTCCGAACCTCTTCTTCACGCGCGACTCGGCGGCGGTGGTCGGGGAGCACGTGATCGTCGCCTCCATGAAGCACGAAGTGAGGTGGAGCGAAGAGGTCATCGCCTGGACCTTGTTCCGCACGCACCCCGCCCTCGCCAACAACGGCATTCTGTTCGACGGTGCGCACGAGAGGCGCCTCAACGTCCGCCTCGAGGGAGGAGACGTTCACGTGTTGAGGCGGGACCTCCTGGCCGTCGGCATGTCCGAGCGTACGACGGCGGCCGGGATCGATGCCCTCGCCGCCGAGGTGTTCCGGGTCACGGAGGTGACCGACATCCTGGTCGTCCTCCTGCCCTCGCACCGGGCCGCCATCCATCTGGACATGATCTTCACGATGCTGGACCGGGACCTCTGCTGCGTCTTTCCGCCGTACTTCATCGGACCGACGCGACTGCCCGTCCTGCGCATCCGCAAGGGAGCGACGGGAGTCCAGGAGACCGGGAGCCTGTTTTCGGCCCTCGAGGACCTGGATCTCCCACTCCACCCGATTCCGTGCGGAGGGGGCCGGCGCACCATGCAGGAGCGGGAGCAGTGGGCCAGCGGGTGCAATTTCTTCGCGGTCGGGCCCGGCCAGGTCCTGGCGTACGATCGGAACGAGCATACGCTCGAGGCGCTGGCGGCCGAGGGAGGCTTCCGGGTGCTCGGGGCGAGGGAATTCCTCGCCGGTGAGGTCGAAACGGTGGGTTCGGACCGCTTCGTCATCGGCTTCGAGGGATCGGAGCTCGTTCGGGGAGGAGGAGGGCCGCGCTGCATGACCATGCCCGTGCGGAGAGGGGAAACGTGAGTCCCGACGGGCTCCGGTTCACGGCCCATACGCCCCTCGTGCGCCGGGCGCTCGAGACCGTCGGCCGCGCGCCGACCGGGACCGGCGAGCTGGCCCGGGAAGTGTTCGGGCTCCGACAGGCCCCTCCCGGCCTCGCCTCGCGGCTCGTCTTCGATCTGCTTGGGGAGGACGTGCGCTTTTCGGTCGACGCCGCGGGTGTGTGGAGCCTCACCGGAGCCGAAGCGGCGGCCGGCCGCGCGCGACTCTCGGACCTGTCGTTCGCCGTCGTGGACGTGGAGACCACGGGCAGCTCCATTCAGCGGGGAGCCCGTATCGTAGAGTTCTCGGCCGTTCTCGTCGAAAGGGGGCAGGTCCAGGGGGAATACACGACCCTCGTGAACCCGGAGGCGTGGATTCCTCGCTGGGTGACCCGCCTGACGGGAATCGAACCGCACATGGTCGCGTCCGCCCCCCGCTTCAGAGACATCGCCGGACGGGTTCGCGAAGTGCTGGAAGGCCGCGTGTTCGTGGCGCACAACGTCATGTTCGACTGGCGCTTCGTGGCCGAAGAACTGCGGCTTGCGGACGCCGTACTCCCGGACGGACCGAAGCTGTGTACCGTACGGTTGGCGCGACGGGTGCTGCCGGGTCTACGGCGGCGCGGCCTCGATTCGCTGGCCCGGTATTACGACCTGGAGATCGAGAATCGGCACCGCGCCGGCGACGATGCGCGAGCGACGGCGGTCATCCTGACTCGAATGCTGGAGGCGGCCGATCGGCAGGGCATCCTGTATTGGGATCAACTCGAGGACTGGATCGCCGGACGCGGCGGAGTGAAGAGGCCGGCCATACGGATGGAGGGAAGCCAGAGTGCCTGAGGCGGTGCGGCTAGAGGGTTCGAGGGGGAGGGTCACGGCGATCGATGCCGGTAGCCTGTGGCTCGACGGCGGAGCCATGTTCGGCGTCGTCCCGAAGCCCCTGTGGGCTCGTCGAAGTCCGGCGGACGAGCGGAACCGGATCCCGCTGGCCATGCGCTGCCTCCTGGTGGAGACGGACGAGACGACGGTCCTGGTGGACACCGGTCTCGGCAACAAGGAAGGCGAGAAGTTCAGGTCGATCTACGGGGTGGTGAACGACGGGGCGCCCACCCGCCTCGAGTCTTCGCTGGCCGCGCTGGGAATCTTGCCCGCGGACATCGACGTGGTCGTGGCCACGCACCTGCACTTCGATCACGCCGGTGGCGGTACGCGTCTGGACCCCGACGGAGAGATCCGCCCGGCGTTTCCGGGCGCCCGATACGTGGTCAGCGCGGGGGAGTACCGGTTCGCCCGCCGGGACAACGAGAGAATTCGGGCCAGCTACATGGCCGCCAATTTCGAGCCTCTCGCGCAGGCCGGTCGACTGGATCTCGTGCCGGATGGCGTCGAAGTGGTTCCCGGCGTGCGGCTGATCCACACTCCGGGTCACACGCCTCACCATCAGTCCGTGCTCGTGGACCTCGGTGACGGCACGCAGCTGCTGTTTCTTGCCGACCTGGTCCCGACGACCGCGCACCTGCCGTTGCCCTGGATCATGGGCTACGACGTAGAACCTCTGGTCACTCTGGAGAGCAAGCGGGAGCTGCTGACCCACGCCGGCCGTGAAGGGTGGTGGCTGGCGTTCGAGCACGATCCGTTCACGGCCTGGGGTCGTGCGGTGGAGCCTCCCGCGCGGGGAACGGGGTGCGATCTCGCCGATCGGGTCGACCACGCGCTGGTCCCGGGAGCGGAACCCGGGGAGAGGTGATGTCGCCAGGGTGCAGTACGCGTTCAGCGGAGGAGGATCGATGAACAGGAGTTCGATGGCGGCCGTAATGACGGTGGTGCTGTTGGTGTTCGGAGCCCCCCCGGCCTCGGCTCAGCAGCCGGAGGACGAAGTGCAGGCGGTCGTCGGGGCACTGTTCGACGCCATGCGCCAGGCCGATTCTGCGGCGGTACGGGAGCTGTTCCATCCGCAGTTGCGGCAGATGGCGAGCTCCGGCGAGCGCAGCGGCGTGCCGTCGGTGGGATTCGGAGAGGTGGATCGATTCGTTCAGATGGTCGGAGAGGCCGAGCCCGGAGCCCTCGACGAGAAGATCGGGCCGGCGGAGGTCCGGATCGATGATCACCTGGCGACGGTGTTCACACCCTATGCCTTTCATTACAACGGCAACCTGTCGCACTGCGGCGTCAACGTGTTCCAGATCGCCAGGGTCGGAGAGGAGTGGCGGATCGTGGGGATCGTAGACACGCGGCGGCAGCAGGGTTGCGAGGAGTGGCTGAAATGAGTGATCAGGAACGAACCGCGGTGATCGTCGGAGCGGCCAGGCTGCCGACGGGCCGCTTCCTGGGCGGACTCTCGGCCCTGACGGCGGCCGAGCTCGGGGCCAGGGCGATCGCAGGCGTGGTCGAACGATCCGGCGTTCCGGCCGGCGATATCCAGGACGTCATCATGGGAAACGTCGTCCAGGCCGGAGTCGGCCAGGCCCCGGCACGCCAGGCGGCCATCGGGGCCGGCCTGCCGCCGGAGATCCCTGCGCTCACGATCAACAAGGTGTGCGGATCGGGGCTGAAGGCCGTCATGCTGGCCACGCAGGCCATTCGGGCCGGCGATCTTCAGGTCGCGGTGGCGGGCGGAATGGAGTCGATGTCCAATGCACCCTATCTGCTCCGCGGATACCGGGGTGGCGTGAAGTTCGGAGACCGCGCGCTCACGGACGCCCTGATCCACGATGGCCTGTGGTGTTCCTTCGGGCAGTGCCACATGGGAGGCCACGCCGAGTACACGGCCTGGAAGGCCGGCGTGAGCCGGGAGGACCAGGACGAGTTCGCCTACCAGAGCCACATGAAGGCGGTCGCCGCCATCGACGCCGGCGAGTTCGGAGCCGAGATCATTCCGGTGGAGATCGCCGGCAGGAAGGGCACGACGGTGGTGGACACGGACGAGCCACCGCGTCGTGATACGACGGTCGAGGCCCTCGGACGGCTGCGGCCCGCGTTCGCCGCCGATGCGCCTCCCGAGGTGGAGGAGCACACGGTCACGGCCGGCAACGCGCCCGGCCTGAACGACGGCGCCGCCGCTACCGTCGTCGTCTCAGAGGCTTACGCGCGGTCTAGCGGTCTGGACATCCTCGGTCGCGTAACGGCATATTCGGTCGGCGCCACGGCGCCTCGCGACCTGTTCTTCGCGCCGATCGACGCGGTGCGGCGCCTCATGGAGATCGAGGGTACCTCGATCGACGACTACGGTCTGATCGAGGCCAACGAGGCGTTCGCGGTTCAGGCCATCGCGGATGCGCGGGCGCTCGGCATGGACATGGAACGGGTGAACGTCCGGGGCGGAGCAATCGCTCTCGGGCACCCGATCGGCGCCTCCGGCGCGAAGATATTGACGACGCTCCTGTACGCCATGCGCG
>NZ_JBZQEK010000178.1:0-6127 GCF_058719085.1 Candidatus Benthicola sp. | reverse complement strand
CAGAGGTGCGGGCGGTCGCGGGCCTACATGCGGAAGTTTGGCCTGTGCAGGATCTGCTTCCGGCAGATGGCGCTCAGGGGGGAGATCCCCGGCGTCCGAAAGGCGAGTTGGTAGAACATGAGCATGAACGATCCCATCGCCGACATGTTGACGCGGCTTCGCAACGCGAGCCGGGCGGGTCACCGCCGAGTGGACATGCCGGTCGCGAAGCTGAAGGTCGAGATCGCGCGAATCCTGACCGAGAACCACTTCATCCACGGCTACAAGGTCCTGGACGACGGGGCTCACGGCGTGCTCAGGGTCTACCTGAAGTACACCGAGGATGAGAAGCCGGTGATCCGCTCGCTACGGAGGATCTCGCGGCCCGGACTGCGCCGGTACGTGGGCGCTCAGGGCATGCCACGGGTCCGGTCGGGCATGGGCATCGCCATCCTGTCCACGTCGAAGGGCGTGATGACGGACCGGCAGGCCCGCCAGGAGCGCGTGGGCGGAGAGGTGATCGCCACGGTCTACTAGGGACCGGGCGCAGGAACCGTCACCCCGCGGTTGTCGGGGTGCCAGACAGAGTGCGGTAGAGATGTCGAGAGTCGGAAAACAGCCGATCGTCGTTCCGGAGGGCGTCGCCGTGTCCGTCGACGGGTCCGAGGTCCGCGTCAAGGGACCCAAGGGCGAGCTCAGCGGACGGTTCGACCCGGACATGCACATCGCCGTCGAGGACGGCGCCGTCGCCGTGTCCCGGCCGACGGACCAGCCGCGGCACCGGGCCCTGCACGGGCTGACGCGAAGCCTCGTGGCGAACATGGTGGAGGGAGTCCACCAGGGGTTCGAGCGCACGCTGGAGATTCACGGAGTCGGGTACCGCGCCCAGCAGAAGGGCAAGGCGGTGGAATTCTCCGTCGGATACAGCAATCCGGTGATGTTCGAGGCCCCCGCGGGCGTGGAGCTGGTCGTGGAGACGCCGACCGTCGTTCACGTGAGAGGCATCGACAAGCAGGCCGTCGGAGAGGTGGCCGCCCGGATCCGTCGAATCCGGCCCCCGGAGCCTTACAAGGGCAAGGGAATCCGGTATCGAGGCGAGCACGTGCGGAGAAAGGCCGGTAAGGCGACGGCGGTGGGCGCCTGATCGGCGAGAGAACACCAGCGCATGTTCCGGACACCCGGATCGGGTGAACGGTCGGAGGAGCAGGAAATGGCAGTCAGTAAGTCGGCAGAGCGGCGGCAGCGTCGCGCCACGAGGCACAAGCGGGTCCTGAGGAAGCTGCGCGGCACCGCGGAGCGGCCGAGGCTCGTCGTGTTCCGGAGCCTGAAGAACCTCGAGGGACAGCTCGTCGACGACGACCGGGGCGTGACCCTCATGGGTCTGTCGACCCTCGCGCTCGACAAGACGCCGGAGGTGGAGGATCTCTCGGCCAAGATGGCCGCCAGCTTCACGGCCGGCCGGCAGCTGGCCGAGAGGGCCAAGGCCGAGGGCATCGAGAGCGTCGTGTTCGATCGGGGAGGCTACCGATATCACGGGCGCGTCAAGGCCTTTGCCGATGGGGCGAGGGCCGGCGGGCTGAAGTTCTGAGACCCATCAAGGGACGGTCGATCGTCCGCGAGAGTCGCGGACGGAGCCGCCGGATTTGGAGAATTTGAGGGAATGGCGAAGAAGCAAGGTCGCAGACGGGATCGGCGGGACGAGGGCGACAACCTCAAGGAGAACGTGATCCACATCAATCGGGTCTCGAAGGTCGTCAAGGGCGGCCGTCGGTTCTCCTTCACGGCTCTTGTGGCCGTCGGTGACGGTCAGGGCAAGGTCGGCACGGCCCTCGGCAAGGCGAACGAGGTGGCCGAGGCGATCCGCAAAGGGCTGGAGCAGGCGCGGAAGAGCATGGTGGAGATCCCGATCATCGGGGGCACCATTCCGCACGAGCTCATCGGACGCCACGGGGCGGGCCGGGTGCTGTTGAAGCCCGCCTCCCCGGGAACCGGTGTGATCGCCGGCGGTCCGGTGCGGGCGGTGCTCGACTGTGCGGGCGTGCAGGACATCCTCACGAAGAGCCTGGGTTCGAACAACCCGCTCAACGTGGTCGCGGCCACCATGAACGGGCTGCAAAGCCTGATGACCCCGGAAGCGGTGGCGCGGGAGCGCGGCGTCGACGTCGAGGTGATCCGGGAGGCGATGCGTGGCTAAGAAGATTCGGATCAAGCAGGTGCGAAGCGGCAGCAACGCGATCCAGAAGCAGCGGGCGACGCTCGAGGCCCTGGGGCTCCGTCATCATCAGGCGGAGGTGGTCAAGGAGGACCATCCGGCCATCCGCGGGATGATCCGTGTCGTGTCGCACCTGGTGGAAGTCGAGGAGGTCGAGTAGACCGATGGCAGATGATAAGCGAATCGGCCTGGACAACCTGAGCCCGGCCCCCGGTTCCCGCACGCAGCGGAAGCGGGTCGGAAGAGGGCGCGGCTCCGGTCTGGGCAAGACGTCGGGACGCGGTCACAAGGGCCAGAAGTCGAGGTCGGGGGCATCGATCCCCGCCTGGTTCGAGGGCGGGCAGATGCCGCTGTACCGGCGTGTCCCGAAGCGGGGCTTCAAGCCGATCAACCGGCGCGAGTACCAGATCGTCAATCTGGGCGTCCTGGCCGAGGTGGAGGGCACGGAGTTCGGACCGGAGGAGCTCGAGGCGAGCGGCCTGATCCGGTCGGCGGACAAACCCGTGAAGATCCTCGGCAAAGGGGCGCCGGGTCGAGCGGTCACCGTTCGGGCGCATGCGTTCAGCGGTGCTGCGAGGGCGAAGATCGAAGCGGATGGCGGAACCGCGGAACTGATCGGCTGACATGGCGAACGAACGTACCCAAGCGCTGCAGGCCGCCCAGAACATCTTCAAGATCCCGGAGCTGAAGAGCAAGATTCTCTTCACGCTCCTCTGTCTGGCCGTGTACCGGTTCGGTTCGCACGTGCCGACGGCGGGTGTGAACCTCCTGGCCCTGCAACAGCTGGCCGGACAGTTCCAGGGCACGCTTTTCGGGATCTACGACCTGTTCACGGGGGGTGCCCTGCAGCGGGCGACCGTGTTCGCCCTCGGCATCATGCCGTACATCTCGGCCAGCATCATCTTCCAGGTCCTGGGCTCGACCTTCCCTACGATCGAGAAGCTCCAGAAGGAAGGCGAGGACGGCCGGCGCAAGCTCACGCAGTGGACCCGGTACTCGACCGTGGTCCTGTGCATCATGCAGGCGTACGGCTACTCCATCTTCCTCGAGTCGCAGCCGGGGGTCGTCGTGGACCCGGGCTGGGGATTCCGGCTCGAGACCGTGCTGCTGCTCACGGCGGGTGGAGTGTTCGTCATGTGGCTCGGAGAGCAGATCACCGAGCGCGGCATCGGCAACGGCATGTCGCTCCTGATCTTCTTTTCGATCATCCAGGGTTTCCCGGCGGCCGTGTTCAACACGCTCGAGCTGCTGAGAGCCGGGGGAATCAGCCTCTTCAAGCTGATCGCGCTGATCGTGGTGCTGATCCTGATCACGGCGGCCGTGGTGGCGCTCACCATGGCGGCGCGCCGGATCCCGGTGCAGATCCCGCGAAAGGTGGTCGGGCGCGGTCGGGTGCGCGAAGGGCAGAAGTCCTTCATCCCGATCCGCATCAACAGCGCCGGCGTGATGCCGATCATCTTCGCGCAGGCCATCATCATCGTGCCGGGAACGCTGTACTCCTTCACGGGCGGACAGGGGGCCTCCGGGTTCCTGTACGACCTCAGCCAGATGTTCCAGCCCGGATCGATGTGGTACTACGTCACCTACGCGGCCCTGATCATCGTGTTCACCTACGTGTACACGGCGATCATCTTCAATCCGGTCGACCTGGCGGAGAACCTGAAGAAGCAGGGCGGGTTCATCCCCGGCGTGAAGCCCGGGGTCCAGACCGCCGAGTACATCGACCGGGTACTGACCAGGGTGACGCTTCCCGGGTCGATCTACCTGGCGATCATCGCGATCCTGCCGTTCTGGATCTTCGCCGCGTTCGACATCCAGACGTTCTTCTTCGGGGGCACGTCGCTGCTGATCGTCGTCGGCGTGGCCCTGGATACGGTGCAGCAGATGCAGCAGCACCTGCTGCTCCGGCAGTATGAAGGGTTCATGAAGAAGGGGCGGGTCAAGTACAGGGGCCGCCAGCGATACATGTGAGGTACCCGGACGAGGGAGATCCGGACGTGAGGCTCATCATCATGGGTCCCCCGGGCGCCGGCAAAGGCACGCAGGGGGAGTTGCTGGCACAGCGGCTGGGTGTGCCGCGGCATTCGACCGGAGATTTCCTGCGGCAGGCGCTCCGCGAAGGGACCCCCCGGGGTCGCGAGGCGAAGCGCTTCATGCACGCCGGCGAGCTCGTGCCCGATGAGGTGATCCTCGGGATCATCGGGGAGTCGCTCGAGCACGAGGGCTCCGCGGAGGGCTTCGTCCTCGACGGGTTCCCGCGGACCGTGGCGCAGGCCGAGGGGCTGGCCCGTCTGCTCGAGGAGCGCGACGAAGAGCTGGACGCGGTCGTGAACCTCGACGTCGATGACGAAGAGATCATGCGGCGGCTCGCGTCCCGCGGCCGCAAGGATGACCTCGAGGAGACGATCCGGCGGCGGCTCGAGATCTATCGGGCCGATACGAAGCCGGTCCTCGACTGGTACGTGCGGGCCGGCGTCCCGGTGCTGGAGATCGGAGGCGTGGGCGACATCGACGAGATCCAGGAGCAGATCCTGGGCTGCCTCGCGTTGTGATCCGGCTCAAGTCGTCGGCGGAGATCGAGGCGATCGGTCGCGCCGGCGAGATCGTGGCCGGAGTCCTGGCCCTGGTCGGCGATGAATCCCGGCCCGGTGTCAGTACGGCGGACCTGGATGCGGTCGCGGAGACCTTCATCCGGGACCACGAGGGTGCCACGCCGGCGTTCAAGGGGCTGTACGGCTTCCCGGCCACGCTGTGCACGAGCCTGAACGATGAGGTCGTGCACGGGATCCCGTCGCCGGACCGGGTGCTGGAGGACGGCGACCTGGTAGGTGTCGACGTCGGCGTGGAGCTCGAGGGCCTGTATGCCGATGCGGCGGTGACCGTGGCCGTCGGCGAGGCCTCGGAGGATGCGCTGCGGCTCCTCGACGTGACCCGAACCGCGCTCGAGATCGGGGTCCGACAGGCCGCGGTCGGTTCTACGGTGGGCGATGTGGGCGCCGCGATTCAGGCCAGCGTGGAGAAGGCCGGGTTCAGCGTGATCCGGGAGCTGGTGGGTCACGGGGTTGGCTACGCGCCCCACGAGGAGCCGCACGTTCCCAATTACGGGAGCCGTGGCCAGGGCCAGAGGCTGGAGGAAGGGCTCGTCATCGCCATCGAGCCGATGGTCAATGCGGGACGACGGCACATCCGCACGCTGGCGGATGGATGGACGGTGGTGACGGCCGACGGGAGCCTGTCGGCGCACTTCGAGCACACGGTGGCCGTGACGCGCGAGGGACCGAAGATCCTGACTGCGATGGCGGCGAACCGGCCCTGATAGGAGGGAGCAGTTGGCAAAAGAGGAACCGATCCAGATGGCCGGAGAGGTCATCGAGGCGCTGCCGAACGCCATGTTCCGGGTCAAGCTGGAGAACGAGCACGAGATCACGTGCCACGTCTCGGGCAAAATCCGAATGAACTACATCCGGATCCTCCCGGGAGACAAGGTCACGGTGGAGATGTCTCCCTATGATCTGACGAAGGGACGGATTACCTACCGTTTCAAGTAACGGTCGTTGATTCGCCGGCGGACAGCGGTTATCTTCAAAAGCTGTCTCGCGAACGGTTCAAGAGGACGGAATACGTCATGAAGGTGCGCTCGAGCGTTAAGCGGATCTGTGAGCACTGCAAGATCATTCGCCGCCGCGGTGTGGTGCGCGTGATCTGCAGCCGGGATCCGAAGCACAAGCAGCGGCAGGGATAATAGACGGACGCCGGGCGTCGGCCGATTCGACGGCGCGCCCACAATCTGAACGGGTGGTACATGGCAAGAATAGCCGGCGTCGACCTTCCCCGGGACAAGCGGGTCGAGATCGCTCTGACCTACATCTACGGGATCGGTCGCTCCACAGCACAGGCGATCCTGGCCGAAACGGCCGTGGATCCGGACACGCGCGT
>NZ_JBZQEK010000177.1:0-19974 GCF_058719085.1 Candidatus Benthicola sp. | reverse complement strand
GGTCCCGCACGGCGGGCCATCGGAGGATCCGGTCGAGCCCGTCATGGGAACGGGCGCCCCCATCAGCCGGCGCACGGGAGCCGCCCTCGGCGTGTCGCCGGGCTCCGTTCCGGTCAGGTCGCACAGCTCGCCCCAGCTCCGTACCGACTCGGACATGCCGTGCCGGGCCTCGATGGTCCGGTCGTTCGCTTCGCAGTAGTAGTCGTACAGCGCCATTCCACGCTCCTCGTCATCCTCTTCGGGCGCACGCCGGCGGCGGGCGCCTCGATCGTTGTCAAAGATTCAAGCTCTTATGCCCGGCCGGTTCAGTCCCGGTGCGGATGTCGCACGGCGTAGACGTACGTGCGGGCCAGGACATGCTCGGCCGCCGCCTGCATCGCATGGTTCAGTCGCGCCGCCGTCGCATCCCAGGCCCGCGACCATGCGAGGAAGAGCGGACGGAAGACCGCCAGGCCGAACAGGAACCCCAGCGTCAGAACGAACAGCGCGGGAAGCGCCCAGGCCGCCAGGACCATGGACATGCCGATCCATTGAAACATGACGCCCTCCTCGGGAACCGTGTCTCCGTTTGCCTACCCTGAATGTGCCGGTACGGTCCTGACCGCGCCAGCTATCGGTCGCCTCCGAAGCGTCCGAGCAGGTCCGAATCGAGCGCTTCCGGGTGCACCATGTAGGCCAGCACGCGCATGGCCATCCAGTCGCCCCTCATCCACACGTATCCCCGGCGGCCGGATCCGGTGCCGTGCGAGTTCTTGATCAGGTACCAGTCTTCGCCCTCCACCACCCGGTGATCCACGGCCAGCACCAGGTGGTCATCGGTGGTGCGACCCTCGTCGAAGTCCACCTGCCGGGAGTCTTGATCGATCTCGCCCCCGGGAAGCTCATCGGGCCGCATCACCGCGATTCCCGCGCCGTTCCACGAGGCGCCGGGGTCTCCCCAGTCCGTGTCGATCACGACCGGATAGCCCTCGTCCAGGGCCCGGTTGATCGTCGCCATGTACTCGGCCAGCGGAACGTTGTAATAGCCGTCGAAATCCCACCAGTTGTCGGGGACATCCAGTTCCCCGCGACCGTAGAAGGGCATGTCCTCGTACGAGGTGATCTCCCAGTACCGATCGGGCTCGAGGCCCAGGTACCCGGTCGCGTACTCCACCGGCGTCATCACCAACCCGTCCACCGTGATCTCGGCCGGGGGAGGCGCGAGGTGGCGGTCCAGCACGGTGCGAACTTCGCCGATCACTACATCCTCGTCCCAATCGCCGCTCTTCGCGTGGGCCTCGAGGACGGCGTTCAGCTCCTCGCGCATCGCTCCGTAATCATCCACCACGGCGAAGTCCTGCTCGGGCACGATACCGTATTGCCCGATCAGCCAGGTCACGTCGTGGCTGAGGCCTCCATCCGTGAAGCGCGCCCCGACACCCTGGCGACGTGCGTACTCCCGCGCCTTCTCCACGTACGCCCAGTACACGATGAAGTACTCGGACAGGTCGAGCTCCACCCTGGCCTCCCGGAAAGCCTCGGCGAGGTCCGGCCGAGTCCTCAGGGTCTCCGACTCCAGAAAGGCGACCGTCGAGAAGCTCCAGCACGTGCCTCCGCGCTGCTGCTTGATCGAGGTGTGCGGTATGTCGGTGCCCAACCAGTTCGGGGCCCGAATCCCATCGAAGAAGGCCTGTGGAGAGCTCGCATCCTCCGGCTGCTGCGCGGGAAGCGCCACGGGCGCGAGGAGAACGAGGGCGGCAACGCCGGGAACGAATCGGTATCGGGCTCGCATGTGCAGTCTCCGTGCGGAGTGAATCTTGCTCGCGCCCCGCTGGGCGGCGGCGCTCGCCGGACGGTTCCATGGCAAGAGTCGTGCGGCTGCGGGAGAGAGGCAGGGCGCTACGGCAGGAAACCCGGGCATACGCACCTAGGGTCCTGCCACACGTACACTTGGATCTTGGACGCGGTGCACGGGAAGTCCGCATCCGGGACCGGATCCGGGCCGCTCCCGGCGCCAGCTTGTCGACGCGGGACGGCCCGGTGGTGACAGGGTGTCACATCCGCCGGCCGGTGCTCGAGCCGTCAGTCCGGCTCGTCCGGGCTTCCAAGGCGGATGCGGGTGCGCGAATCCGCGGTCACGATCTCGATCTCGCGCCCCGGCTCGATGATGTTCACCACGACCGATCCGGTGCCCCGGACTTCCACGCTCGCATCTCCGACCAGCCCCGAGTAGCGGAGGCGACTCGCCTCCTCCGCATACGAGCGGCTGAGCACCCCGGCGTGCGCCGCCGGGGCGGCAGCGTCCGGCTTGGGCGGAGGCGGAGGCAGACCGGGCCGGTGGGTGGCCGTGGCCCGCGCCGACCGCGTTTCTCCGCCTCGACGGTATGTCCAGCGCACCGTCTGACCCGGCTTCACCGATCCGAAGCTGCGGCCTCCGGCGGGCGTGACGAGAGGATCTCCATCGATCTCGAGCAGGATGTCCCCCCGACGGAGTCCGGCGACGTCCGCCGGGCTGCCGTCCTCCACCGAGCTCACTTCCGGCGGCTCCGCGAAGCTCCACTCGGCAATGCCGGTGTCCTCGTCCACGCTCCACCGGCAATCGCTGCACCGGATGCCGAATCCGAACCAGCCGGACGGCAGGAGCGTATAGGTGGGCGCCGGGACCGGGCTGACCCGGGCGAGGATGCCCGCCTGTGCGGAATCGGGCATGGGCGCCACGGCCGCGCGCGGCACCCCCGCCGACACCCCGATCCCGGCGGCCGGCTTCGCGGGAGCGGCGGGGGCCGCATCCGGCACCGGCGCGACGGCCGGGGCGACCCGGGCCGCCGGCGACGGGCAGCTCTCCTGTGGCACGACTCGCACGGTCCGTTCCCGATCTCCACGGCGGATGACGATCTCCGTCTCTCGCCCCGGGACGAGGTTGGCCAGCTTCATGCCTCCCTCACCGGTGGTGATCAGATATCCATCCACCGCGACGATCTCGTCGCCCGACCGGATCTTCCCGGCTGCGGGTGATCCCGGACGCACCTCGCGTACGATGGGCTCCGAGCTGAAGCTCCACACTCTCGCGTCTCCGCTCGACTGCATCGAGCAGTGCGAGCACTCGAAGCTGGTGATTCCGATGCTCCCCCGAGGAGTCACCCCCCGGGGACAGGCGTCTCCGGAGGAAGCGATCTGACCGGCAGCGCTTCCGACAGCGGTCAGAACCAGGCCGAGCGTGGCGACCACGACCGCCCACCGGCGCCACCCGCGACCCTCTCCGTACGCGTTCACCCCGTTCATCTTCCCCTCCCCTCTCAGAACTCGACCAGCAGTTGTTGTCCGCTCCGTGCGTCCTCGGCCAACGCTTCCGCGCGCGCTTCGAACCCCTGGAGAATCCGTGCGGCGAGCGGGTCGTCGGGAGCGAGGCGCACGATCTCCGTCGCCGCGGCCCAGAGCGCGGTGAGCGCCACTTCGACGGCCTGGCTGGTGTCGCCGACAGCCGATCCATCGGCGTCGGAAAGGGCCGCCAGAGAAGCCACGTAGTCCGATCCCGCCCGCTGAACCCGGGCGGCCAGCAATGCGTCTCCGTCCTGGAACACGGTCTGGAAGGCGTCGGCCGTCTGGCGGGCCCCCATTCCCTGCCCGACCGACAGACCCCCGATGAACAGAGCGATGCCCGCGGCGATCGCGGCGGCGGCTCGCCACCACGAAAGTCCCGAAAGCGTCCTCCCTGCCGCGTGTTCCGCGGCGACACGGTCGCCGGTAGCGAGCAGACCTTCGTCGCGGAGGGCCCGGACGGTTCGTTCCTCCAGAAGCTGGCCGGGATCCGCCTCCCTGGGGAGATTCTGCAGCGCCTCCCGCTCGGCATCCGTCCAATCGTGGTCGTCTCTCATCGTGCGTCTCCGGGCTCGGAGCCCCGCGGTTCCAGAAGCCGACGCAGGGTGCGCCGCGCCGAGAACAGCTGACTCTTCGAGGTCCCTGTGGTGACACCGAGTCGCTCTGCGATCTCGGCGTGCTTGAAGCCTTCGATGTCGTGTAGAATCAGCACCGTGCGACTGCCGGGCGGAAGCATGGCGATGGCGCGCTCGAGGTCGATGCGGGCTTCGCTCGGGCCCGGTCGGGTCCAGCCGTTCGAAGTCTCGGACAGATCCGTCCACCGGCCGCTGGCCCGGAGGCGATTCCGGCACAGGTTCAGGCCGATTCCCGTGAGCCAGGTGCCGAACTTCGACTCCCATCGAAAGTCGGCCAGATTTCGCGTGGCCCGTATCCAGGTGTCCTGCACCACGTCCTCCGCTTCCAGCTCGTCGCCTCCCATCATCCGCAGCACGAACTGATAGAGCCGCGGAGTGTGCCGGCGGTACAGCTCTCGAAATGCGGTTTCGTCGCGGCCGCGCACGATGCGCTCCGCCAGCGTCCGATCTCTCGTCGGTACCACCGCCTGGGCTCTCATCTCGTCATTGAGTGTCTGGAGAGGACCTCCGGGTTGGGTCCGGCACCCCCGGGACCCGGACCTGCGCGGAACCTGCGTTTCGCCAGGAGCCCGCCCTCTAGCGCAGCGCCGCTCCGTGCAGCTCCCACCACTGCCTCGCGTGATCGTTCGTCCATCGCTCTACCTCGCAGGCGTCGAGCCGCGTGTTCAACTCCTCGGCCGTCTGGGGGCGAGCGGCGGGGTCCTTCGCGAGACAGGTGAGAATGACGGCCTCGAAGTCCGGCGGGATGTCGAGCTCGGTGCGTCGCGACGGCGGCAGGGGCGGTTCCCGGACCTGCTGCAGGAGCGTGGCCATCGGCGTGGAACCGGCAAACACCGGCTGCGCGGTGACCAACCAGTAGCCGACGCAGCCGAGGGCATAGATATCGGCTCTCGCGTCTACCGTTTCCTGACCGAGGGCGGACTCCGGCGACATGTATGCGGGCGTCCCGGCCACCGATCCCTCCCTCGTGAGCGCGGTGGCGCCACCCGCGTCGTCGGCCGTCGATTTCACCAGCCCGAAGTCGAGTACCTTGACGAAATCGTAGTCCGGCCCGAGCCGGCAGGTGAAGATGTTGGCCGGCTTCACGTCACGGTGCATCAGGCCCCTACCATGCGCCTCGCCCAGCGAATGGCAGGCGCCGCGGAGCAAGTGGATCGCCCGGGAAGCGGGGAGCGGTCCGAACCGGTCGACCAGAGTCGCGAGGTCGAGTCCGTCGAGGAGCTCCATCACGTAGTAGAAGGTCCCCTCATCGGTGACCCCGAAGTCGTACAGGCTCACGGTGTGCGTGGACTGCAGTCGCGCCGTCGCCCGTGCCTCCCTCTTGAACCGCTCCTCCACCACCCGCAGCCCCGTCTCCTGTACTCCAAGGGACTCGGGTCGAATCAGCTTGATGGCCGCCGGCCGGGCCAGCATCTGGTGCTCCGCGACCCACACCTCGCCCATTCCCCCCCGCCCGAGTGGTTCCGTGAGCCGATAGCTCCCCACGGCCTGCGCCCGGGCCAGACGCCGGCCATACCGATACACGCCCCGGGAGATCACGACCGCCAGGGCCGCGCAGAGGTAGGTCGAGAACAGGTAGAAGGTGAACAGCGTGTCGATCGGCACGTCGGGCGCGGTGGCGCCGAGGGCCTTGGAGAGAACGAGGACGGCGATGCCCGCGGAGGCCGCCCCCAGGGACGCGAGGATCGTCTTGCCCGGAGCGGCCGGCACGATCAGCGGAAACAGGAGGATCCAGACGCACTCCCAGGGGATGCCGACCCAGCCGGCGCGAGAACGGATTTCGGAGAACCAATGCGCGAACTGGCCCGGCTCCGGCCAGCTCCCCCAGACGTTGGCCCACGCGATTCCGAGGGCCCCCACGACCTCGAACACGAGGCCGATGTCGATGAGCGTCTCCGGCGGTAGCCGACCGTATCGCGACAGCAGGTAGATCCCGATCCCGAGGCCGATGGAGGCGGTGGCGACCGGTGTCGCCGGGTGGACGAGGACCTCCGGGAGCGCCGACGGCTCCAGGAGGACGGGACCGAAATAGGCCAGAAAATAGGTCGCGGCGTAGATCAGCGAGGCCCACCCGAGACGCCGCGAGGCCCGCTGGAGCAGGTCCGGCGGGAGACCGCTGGAGGCCGCGTCGGTGAAGCGGACCTGACGTCGTGCGGGAGTGGACTCGAAGGTCATTCGGCCGCCACGACCCGGGTCGCCACCCGCGCCACGCGCTCACCGAGCCGCCGGGCCCGTTCCAGCTCCGCTTCCGATATCCCCGGGCTCTCGACGCCGGTCGTGGCGGCGACCCCGAAGGCGCCGAAGCGGAATCCGTCTTCCTCGTAGTGCGGACCGACCACGATCATGCCGTTGTTGAGCATCGCCGCCAGGATCGTGACGACGGCCAGCTCCTTGCCTCCCCCATCGCTTCCACCCGTGGCGAACGCCCCTCCCACCTTGTCGCCCATGAACGGACGCTGTCCATCGATGAATGCCTTGACCGGAGTGGCCATGGAACCCCAGTAGGTGGGCGAGCCGATCACCAGCGCGTCGCACGCCTCCAGGTCCTCGTTCGTGGCTTCGTCCACCGGTTTCAACGTGACCGCGGCACCCACCACTTCGCGAGCGCCGTCTGCCACGGCCTCGGCCATCTGTTCCGTGTTTCCGGTCAGCGAATGGTACACCACCAGCACGCGAACCGAGTCCACCGGAGCCGGTGCCCGCGCTTCTCCGGCACCCGGGATGAGACCGAGTCCGAGGGCGATCCAGATCGACATGGAGTGGCGCATCAGTACCTCCAGCTCGTCAGGTCCGCTCCGGGAGGCGCCGATTCCTCGATTCGCTCGAGGATCCGGGGCAGATACCGGGTGTTGTATCGCAGTCGCGAGATGGCGTTCGAGTTCTCGTGGTCGCCGTTCCAGCAGTGCTCGAAGCGGTCGCCGTAGTCGATCACCCCCGCGTAGTACGGGTCCGTCGTGCTCTCGAGGAAGTCCTCCATCAGGTACACGGCGTTGTTGAGGTAGTAGTTGTCCATGTCTCCTGCGTAGATGTGGATCTTCCCGACCAGGCTGGGTCCGATCTCGGCCCAGTCACGCTCGAGGATGTGCCGCAGGTCGTAGTTTTCCTTCCAGTACTCGGCTACCTCGCGATCGATCTCGCCGGTCCGCTTGTCCCAGAGGCGCTTCGGATAGCCATCGGCGCCCATGGGAGAGTAGGTGGCCTCCCAGATGTCCCACTGGCCACCGGAGCGGCCCCTCGTGCCCCTCACCAGCTCGGCATGATTCTCGTTCCGTACTGTGTAGCTGATGCGGCCGAGCCAATCCCGGTGCGCGGGCCGCTCGACGCGGCCGAAGGGGCCGAGGTCGAAATAGGCATTCGGATACTCGTAGATGTTGACCAGCTCGTAGGCGCGGAAGTCGATCGGATCCGGACAGGCCGCGAAGGCCCCGTTGTACTCCTCCGGATACATCACCTGGACCGCGAGAGCCTCCCACCCTCCGGTGGATCCGCCGTAGGTGAATCGCGCCCAGCCCTCGCCGATCCCCCGGAATTCCCGCTCGATGAAGGGGATGAGCTCGTACGTGATCGCGTCACCCCAGGGCCCCTGGCTGGCGGAGTTCACGGCATAGGAATCGTCGTAGTAGGGCGTCGGGTGCTGGACCTCGATCACCAGGTAGCGCGGAAAGTCCGGCGAGATCCAGCGCTGGTAGAGATCATGGGCTTCCTGCTGCTGGATCCGGTTGTAGCACTCGAGGTCGAACCGTTCACTGTATTCGCATTCCAGTCCGGGATCCGGCGGCTCCGTGCGGAAGCCCCCGAAGTCGTACGGGAAGTGTCCGTGAAAGACCATCAGCGGGTACCGGGCCTCCGGGTGCTCGTCGAACCCTTCGGGCACGAGCACATGCGCCCCGAGGTACATGTCCCGTCCCCAGAACTCCGACAGCAGGTCGCTTCGCATTCGGACGTGCCGGACGTAAGGCGTGTCCTCCGGAGGCTCGATCTCAGGCATGATCTGGTCGAGCACGACCTCGATGGTGGCGTCTCGCGAGGGATCCACCTGCACCTTTCGCGGCAGCGAATAGAGGTTCCCCGGCTTGCGGTTCCACTGCTGGCCCTCGCCCCGGTCCGGCGGGAGGTTGACGGTATGCCCGGTGGCGAGCTCGAACGTCTCGTACACGTTCAGCACCGCCTGGACCGTGTACTCGCCCGCCGGCAGATCGGCGAGCTTCTCGATCGGGTGCCCGAACGCCGCGCCGTCGATGACGGCCGGCTCGTTCGGACCCCACGATTCCACGTTCACTCCGAAGCCCTGTGCGGTCCGCGCCGGCTCCGAGCGGAACTGGAAGCGGGGCTCCGGTTCATCGGCTGCGGCGATGAGCAGGATGAGCCTGCCGTCCAGGGGGCCTTCGCGAAGAGCCGCTTCATACTGGACGGAGAAGGACAGATCCGCCGGCCGCGTTGTCGGGCCATCCGGCGGCGCGCACGAGAGACCGACCACGGTGGCGAGGGCCACGCCGATCGGGAGTCCGGCTGACCGAAACCTCATTCTGGGCACCTCTGAGTTCCAGGGGGAACGGCTGCCGCGACCAGATGCCGCGGTGCGAGCGGGGCCCCTTTAGAAGAAGTCCCTGAACAGACGGTCCGTCGCCCGATCCAGCTCCGGCGACGGATACGCCTGTGTCCGCATCACCTGGAGCTCGTCCCGGAACGTCTCCAGGTTTGCGAGAAAGCGACGGAATCGAGCCTCGTCCACGTAGTCCATGGCCGTCTCATCGCCGAGGAAGTTCGCCACGCCGCCCCAGCCACGGGCCGACCGACGCACCCCCGCGGCGAGCTCCGGCTCGTCCTCCTCGATCGCGAAGGCATAGAGCAGAACGGCCAGCTGGATGCGCCCGATGTGGGCCTTCTGCTCCGCCAGCATCGCCCGGTGCTGCTGGATCTCCACGACGTTGAACAGGGTCGTGGGCGGCGGGAAGAGATTCGGTCGAGCGTTGGCCAGCAGCCAGTCGACTTCCCCATCGATGACGTCGACCAGCATCGGATTGAAGGCAGCCGTGCCTGCCGGCGACGGCAGCGTGACCAGCGAGGTCTGTCTTCCTCCGCCATGGTTCGTCACCAGTCCGTTGCCGTCGAAGACCGCGAGCAGGCTGTCGTCCGGCGGAAGCGGAAGCATGTGGACGAAGCGGCCGGCAGAAATCGTGTCCGCCGGATCCTCGGGAGGGCGAACTTCTCCCCAGTGCCCGCCCCGCTGCCGGACCTCCGGTACGAAGACGGCCACGGCGCCGCAGAGCGAGTCGTAGTACGGGTCGAAGATCCGGTCCGTAAGGCTGTCGGCCTCCACGACCCGGGCCAGCGCTTCCGCCTCGTCCCAATCGAGCTCGCGAGGGAAGCCCTGTCCGGCCGCCCATGCCGTCTCCACGGGCAGGCTCGGTATGGCGAACGGGAGGAGCGTCGCCACCATCACCATCACGCCCGTGAGCCAGTGCTGCAGTTCCTCGCCGGTGAACCGAGTGATCAACCAGGTGAAGAAGATCCCCGCGATCGCGGAGGCGGCCACCGTGGACTGCAGGAAGAACCGCAGGCCGTCCTGGAACAGCCACGGCAGGGGCGCGAGCGCCCACACGATCAGGAAGAGCCCCCTGTGACGGTTCTTCCGGGTGGCCACGAGCCACACGAGTCCGGGGGCGGCCAGCGCGTACGTCATCACCGCGATCGAGCCGGCCACGTGGCCCCTCTGTCCCGTGTACCAGTCGAGATGACGAAGGAAATGAACGATGTAGGGTGAGGAGAGGACCATGGTGGCGGCGCCACAGAGCACCAGCCCCTTCCAGCGGCCCGTGAAGACGCCGGCGAGAACGAAGCCGACGGCGATCACGGGAGCGCCCCCCAGGTGCACGTACGTCGTGGCCGTGGCCATCAGGACCGCCTCGACGTACCGCTTCTCGAGGAAGAAGTAGATCGCCCAGCCCGAGAGGATGAAGATCCACCCGGACGGAACGCCGACGAAGAACGAACCGGCCGAGTACACGCAGCCCGTCAACAGAGCGACGGCGAACAGGGCGGCCCGATCGCCTCCGAAGCGGCGGGCGAACCAGGCGGCCGTGAAGACGGCGGCCGCCCATTGGATGACGGCGAGCACGGAGAAGGCATGGATGTAGTCCCATCCGCTGCCACCGAGCAGCCTGCCGAGCAGGGCCACCGCGTAGTGGAGCGCCGGACCCTGCAGGTTCGGCCGTCCCGTGGGCGCCCAATTGAGAGAGTCCCACCAGTAGACGTTGTTTTCCGCGAACTGGCGTGCGAGCGATATGTGGAAGCCCAGGTCGTTATCCGCGAAGTAGTCGCGAAGCATCAGGAGGAGGAGAACGAGATGGAGGGCCACCACGAAGACGAGTGCGCGGCGGGCGCCACGCGACTCGCGGAAGTACTCCCTCACCAGACTGACGCTCGTGTCGACGCTCATCGTGCCTCGGTGGCGGGGGACGCGGTCCGGCCTTCGGACGAGTTCCCGCCAATCTGCATGAAACGGGTCGGTCGCGCACGCATGCACGCGGCTCGCCGTCCCGATCTGCGAGGTCGAAGGATTGACACGGAGCGCCGAACCGGACTGATTTGACATCGTGCCATTTCTCGAGCGGTTGACCCGCGTCCGGCGGGAGGAAGTCAGTGCGCTGACGTGGGCTCTCGTCTACGGCTTCTGCATCTTCCTCGCCTATTACATTCTTCGGCCCGTCCGCGACGAGATCAGCTCCGCGGACCGGGGCAATCTGCAGATCCTGTGGACGGCCGTATTCCTCGTCATGCTGGTGGCGGTCCCGGCATACTCATGGGTCGTGGCGCGGTGGCCGCGCGGAAAGTTCGTCCCGTGGGTCAACCGGTTCTTCATCCTGAACCTGGTCGGCTTCTACGTCGCCCTCGTATCGCTGCCCCTCGGAGCGCGACCGTGGATCGACCGCGTGTTCTACGTGTGGGCCAGCGTCTTCGCGCTCTTCGTGGTCACCGTGTTCTGGGGGTTCATGGCCGACCTGTTCACGAGCGAGCAGGGAAAGCGGCTGTTCGGCCCGATCGCGGTGGGAGGATCCCTGGGCGCGATCATCGGCTCGGCCGTCACGGCGGGTCTGATCTCGGCCCTGCCCTCGTTCGCGCTGCTGCTCGTCGCCTGCGTGCCCCTGGAGGTCGCCGCGCAGGCGGCCCGGAAGCTCCACCAGAACTCCGACAGGGCCGGCAGCGCGCTGCAGCGTCAGGAAGATCCGGTGTCGGGTGGAGTGTGGAGCGGTATCAAGGTCGTCTTCAGCTCCCCCTATCTCGTACGGATCGCCGTGTTCATCTTCCTGATGACGTTCGCCTCGACGGTGCTCTACTTCCAGCAGGCGCATCTCATCTACGACGCGATCAGCGACCGGGACATCCGCACGGCACTCTTCGCCAAGATGGACCTGGCCGTGAACGTCATCACCCTCACCGGCCAGGGCTTCGTGGTGTCGCGCGTCATCCGGCGCATCGGCATGGGGTGGAGCCTGGCGATCGTCCCTCTCATCGCAGCGGTCGGCTTCGTGGCGCTGGGCCTGATGCCGACCCTCGCGGTGCTGGTCGTCGTCCACGTCCTGTACCGGTCCCTGCGCTACGCGATCGCCAAGCCGACGCGCGAAGTGCTGTTCACCGTCGTCGACCGTGAAGAGAAATACAAGTCGAAGGCGTTCATCGACGCGGCCGTCTATCGCGGCGGCGATCTGATCAACGGTTGGATCTATGCGGGTCTGGCGGCGCTGGGACTGACCGTCGGAGTCATCGCGCTGGTCGCGGCGCCGGTAGCCGCCGTGTGGGCGCTGGTCGGCCTCGATCTGGGGCGGCGGCAAGACCGATTGGCCGCCGAGAAAGGGAGCCAGTAATGAAGATCACACGTCGGGAGATGATCAAGCTCGGGGCGGCGGCAAGCGCGGCCGCAGCGGTCGGCCCCCGACACCTGCTCGGTGACGTTCTCGCGGACCGCCAGGCGCCGGCGCCCCGCACCCGTCCGATTCCGTCGAGCGGAGAGCCCGTCCCCGTGGTGGGTATCGGGACGGCCCGACGGTATGACGTCGCGATCGGGGACGAGGGTGACATGGACGTGCTGAGGGAGACCGTCCGCGTGTTTCACGAACTGGGCGGGACCCTCATCGACACGGCCCCGTCCTACGGAAACGCCGAGATCGTGGTCGGAGACCTCGTGGAGGGGCTCGGAATGAGGGACGAGCTCTTCCTCGCCACGAAGGTTCGCAAGGAGGGCCGGGAGGAGGGCCTGACGGAGATCGCGGACTCGTTCGAGCGCCTGCGAACCGAGAGGATCGACCTGATCCAGGTCCACAACCTGGTGGACGTCGATACCCAACTCGAGACGCTGATGGATCTGAAGGCGGCCGGCCAGATCCGCTACGTGGGGATGACCACGTCGTCGAGACGGCAGCACGAGGCTTTTGCCGACGTGATGCGGAGGGAGACTCTCGACTTCATCCAGGTCGATTACTCGCTCTCCAACCGCGAGGCCGCCGACGTCATCCTCCCCCTCGCGGCGGACCGGGGCATGGCCGTGCTCGTCAACCTACCGTACGGCCGCGGGCGGCTCTTCGACGCGGTGGGCGAACGTCCGCTCCCCGACTGGGCTTCGGAGTTCGACTGTGAGAGCTGGGGGCAGTTCTTCCTGAAGTACATCATCGGCCACCCGGCGGTGACCTGCGTCATCCCCGGCACCGCGAAGCCCGGGTATGCACGGGACAACATGGGAGCGGCGTTCGGCCGACTGCCGGACGCCGAAGCGCGCAAGCGCATGGAAGCATTTTACGACGGCCTCGCGGCAGGCGGCTAAGCCCGCCGAGACACCGGACCGGGGTCACTCGGAGCGAGCGTACACGGACACGTGACTCCCGCTCGACGCGGTGAACGGTTCTTCTCTCCAGCCCCCCCAGCGGTGCTCGAGCCGAAGCTCCGCGAGTCGGGCCATCAGGTCGAGCTCCGATGGCCAGCAGTAGCGGGCCTGCAGGGGAAAGAAGCGGGCGCCGCCCTCCGTCAGTGAGACCATCCGGGCCTTCACCCTCTGGTGGACCGGATCGTGAATCGCTGCCTCGAGCCGCAATCCTTCCGGTTCGATGGCGGTGACGGCCAGCCGCTGACCGCGGTCGAAACGGTCCAGATCGGGGACGAAGCACTCCAGCAGGAAGCGCCCGCCTGGAGCGAGGTGAGCCGCCACGGAGCGGAAGCATCGGACCTGGCTTTCCTGCTCGAGGAGCGAGAAGAACGTGTTGAATACCACGTACACCAGCTCGAACCGGAGGTCGAGCTCGAACTCCGTGAAGTCTCCCCGGGTGATCGACAGACTCTCGGCCCCCTCCTTCGCGCGGAGCCGGTCCAGCATGGCACCGGATGCATCGATTCCGTGAACGGCCACCCCTTTCGCCGCCAGGGGAAGGGCCACCCGACCCGTCCCGATCCCGAGCTCGAGCGCCGGACCTCTCCCGGCGAGGACCGCCAGGCGCTCCACCACCGGACCCGGGTCACCCCCCCCGTACCACGAATCGTACACTTCGGCGACGCCGTCGCCGTACGTGGAGGCACCGTATTCGCTCATCTCGCCCTCCGTTCTTCTTCGTGAAGCTCGATCCCACCCGGTACGTTAAGATATGCCGAAAGGGAGCGGATGAGGCGATGAATCGCGAACAACAGGAAGTCGATCTGACCCGGTGGGCGAACGGGGTCGCGGAAGAGCTGGACCGGAAGCACCGGCCGGAGCTGTCCGCCGTGTTCCGCGCCCTGGCCCGGCGGGATGCCGAGGCCGTGCGCCAGGCGCTGGACGTCTACACCCCCGCCATGCTCCGGGCGCTCGAGGAGATGGTGAAGCTGGAGGAATCGGACCGGGCCGAGGCCGGGCAGGATCGGGCGGTCGAGATCCTCGCATGGCTCGGGGACCTCATCGAGGAAGTGGAAGAGGCGGGTCTGACGGCGGATCTGCCGCCGGACGATGAGGAGCCCGTCCAGTGATCGAGGGCGGAGCGGACGATCGCGCGAAGCTTCGGCGGACCGACCGGTCGGCCGATGACTCCTGGATCCGCGAGCTGCTTCACCAGGCCCCGGTCGGCGTTCTCGCGACCGTGCGGGACGACCAGCCGTTCGTGAATTCGAACCTGTTCGTGTTCGACCCCGAGGCCCACGCCCTCTACCTGCACACGGCCCGAACCGGCAGGACCCGCAGCAACCTGGAGGCTCACCCCGGCGTCGCGTTCACGGTCTACGAGACGGGGCGACTGCTACCCGCCGATGAGGCCCTGGAGTTCAGCATCGAGTACGGCGGCGTCGTGGTGTTCGGTGCCGCGAGGGTCGTCCACGATCCCGGGGAAGCGGAGCACGGGCTGCAGCTGCTGCTCGACAAGTATGCTCCCCACCTGAGGCCGGGCCGTGACTACCGCCCCATCACCAAGGACGAGCTGAAGCGGACGACGGTGATACGGCTCGACGTCGAGTCGTGGAGCGGAAAGCGGAAGGTCGCCGATTCCGACTTCCCGGGAGCGTACCGCTACGAGGACCGCCACCGGCTGGCCCGCCCGGGGACCGAACCCGGGGAGCCGGCGTCCGGCGGGACTCCCTAGACCGGGAGCAGCGCGAACCCCGGTCGATCGGTAGATTGTCCAGCGCCTCCTCGCTCCGACCGGAGCCGTCGTGTGACGATCAACCTGTACGCCGCCTGGATCGGCTTCCTTCTCGGAGCTCTCGCCGGGGCCGTGACCGGCCTGTTCTTCGATCGGGAGACCTGGCTCGGCGGATACTCGGACTGGCGCCGCCGCATGGTACGCCTCGGCCACGTCGCCTTCTTCGGCATCGGGATCCTGAACCTCGGCTTCTACCTCACCGTCGAGACGCTTGACCTGACGACAGCGCTGCGCTTTGCCTCGGTTCTGTTGATCATCGGCGCCGTGACAATGCCGGCCGTGTGTTACCTGTCGGCCTATCGGAGGAGCTACCGCCAGTGGTTCTTCATCCCGGCGGGCTCGGTGACGGCGGCACTGGCCCTGATCACCTGGAGGCTGCTCGGGTCATGAGAATCGGTCTGCTGGCGATGAGCGGCATCCGCGTGGTGGACGAGGAGCTCCTGCGGCTCGGACTCACCCTCCCCGGGTTCGTGGAACGCAGCAAGACGATCGCGTCGCTCCCCAGCCTCGGTCTTCTGACCCTGGCCGCCCTCACGCCGCCGGAACACGAGGTCGAGTACCTGGAGGTGCCCGACCCGCGGTCGCTCGACCGGCTTCCTGACGGGTTCGACCTCGTGGCCATTTCCTCCTACAGCGCCCAGATCCTCGAAGCGTACGACCTCGCCGATCGGTACCGGGAGTCGGGCGTTCCCGTGGTGATGGGCGGCCCGCACGTCACCGCGCTGCCCGAGGAAGCCGCATGGCACTGCGATGCGGTGGTCGTGGGAGAGGGCGAGGCGTGCTGGCTCAGCGTCCTGTCCGATTGCGCGAGCCACCGACTCGCCGGCGTGTACGACGCACGGCCCTTCGAGCTGGACCTCGCCGACAGTCCGGTCCCGGCCTTCGAGCTGCTCGACATCGAGCGATACAACCGACTGACCGTGCAGGCGAGCCGCGGCTGCCCCCACCGGTGCGAGTTCTGCGCCAGCTCGGTGCTCCTCACCGACCGGTACAAGCAGAAGCCCCTCGACAACGTGGTGCTCGAGATCGATCGCATCCTGGAGATCTGGGACCGACCCTTCCTGGAGTTTGCGGATGACAATGCACTCGTGAACCGGGCGTATTGGAAGGAGCTTCTCGCACGGCTCTCGAAGAGGGAGATCCAGTGGTTTGCCGAGACCGACCTCTCGGTGGCCCGCGACCCGCAGTTGCTCGAGCTGATGCGTGAGTCCGGGTGCGCCCAGGTGCTGGTGGGTCTCGAGAGCCCGGTCGAGGAGGGCCTCGAGGGACTGGAGCTCCGGAGCGACTGGAAGCGCAAGCGGTATCCCGACTACCGGGATGCGATCCGTGAGATTCAGTCTCACGGCATCACGGTGAACGGTTGCTTCGTGATCGGCCTCGACGGACACACGCCGGACATCTTCGACCAGGTGTACGACTACGTGCGCGACGCCGGGCTGTACGAGGTGCAGGTCACGATCCTCACGCCCTTCCCCGGCACTCCCCTGTACAGCCGCCTGCTGAAAGAAGATCGGATCCTCGCGCCGTGCGCGTGGGACCGATGCACCCTGTTCGACCTCAACTACCAGCCGAAATGCATGAGCCAGGAAGAGCTGGTCGATGGCTTCAAGCGCCTCGTTGTCCGCCTCTACAGCGAGGAGTTCACGCAGTGGAGGCGCAACCGGTTCAGGAAGGACCTGGCCCGGAGTCTTCGCCGGAGCAAGGAGTGACCCGATGAGCATCGGCGCGATTCGAATTCTGTTCTGGGTGGCCGCCCTGTACGACGGGATCCTCGGGATCGCATTCCTGGTCGCGGCCCCTGCCCTGTTCGACTGGGTCGGCGTGCCGCCACCCAACCACTTCGGCTACGTGCACTTCCCGGCGGCCCTGCTGATCGTTTTCGCCCTCATGTTCGTGGCGATCGCGAGAGACCCGCTGGCCGGCCGCAACCTCATCGGGTACGGCATACTGCTCAAGCTCTCGTACTGCGCCGTGGTGGCCTATCACTGGTTCAGCGCTGGTGTTCCGCTCATCTGGAAGCCGTTCGCGGTCGCCGACCTGGTGTTCCTGATCCTGTTCGTCCTCGCTCGCGCGCGGGTGAGCGAGCTGGAGAGCGAGGCGGATCGCGCGTCTCCCGCCTGATTCCACCGGTTCTGAGGAGGAAACATGACCGCCGGAGACGATGGTTCGCGCAGGAGTCCCAACCTGTTCTACGTCGGAGGAGTCGGCTGGCTCCTGCTCGCCGCTCTCGCCTTCTGGGCCTACTTCAACGGGACGGCGCCCTTTGACACGCCGGGAATCCCGATCTCCCAGCTCGTGCTCGCGGCGATCTTCCTCTGGGTCGGCTGGAAGCGGGCGCGGCGATCCGGGGGCTGAGCCGGGACAGCCCGGCGGCGGAACTCACGGGAGCGCGTGCTCGGTCCTCCGGATGATCTCGTCCTGCAGGGCTTCGGACAGGTCGCAGAAGTAGTCGCTGTACCCCGCGACCCTGACGATCAGGTCACGGTGGCTGTCCGGGTCCGCCTGTGCCCTCCGCAGGGTCTCCGAGTCCACCACGTTGAACTGCACGTGGTGTCCGTCCATCTCGAAGTAGCCTCGCACGAGGTGGCGGAGGCGCTCGATTCCCTCCTCTCCCTCGATCAGGGACGGGGCGAGCTTCATGTTCAGGAGAGTGCCGCCCGTGCGAATGTGATCCATCTTCGCCGCCGAGCGGAACACCGCGGTGGGGCCTTTGCGGTCGGCCCCCTGCACCGGTGAGATCCCCTCCGAGAGCGGGAGCCCGGAACGTCGGCCGTCCGCCGTGGCCCCGGTCACGGAGCCGAAGTAGACGTGGGACGTGGTCGGCAGCATCTCCAGCCGATACGTGCCGCCGGTCACCGTGGGGCGTCCGTCGATGCAATCGAACGCGGCGTCGAAGACGCGTCGCATGAGACCGTCGGCCCTGTCGTCATCGTTGCCGTACTTGGGCGTCCGATGGATCAGCCGCTGCCGGAGCGGCTCGTGGCCCTCGAAGTTCGCGTCCAGCGCCTCGATCAGATCCGGCAGGTCGATCACCTTCTCCTCGAACACGACGGCGCGGATGGCCGCCAGGCTGTCCGTGATCGAGCCGATCCCCACGGCCTGGATGAACCGGTTGTTGTACCGCGCTCCGCCCGCGTTGTAGTCCTTCCCGCGGGCCACGCAGTCGTCGATGAGAACCGACAGGAACGGGGCGGGCATCTGGCGGGCGTACAGCCGCTCGATCACCTGGTTGCCGGCGATCTTGAGATCCACGAAATGCCGCAGCTGGGCGTGGAAGGCCCGGAACACGTCCTCGAAGCTCTCCATGCCCGCGATCGCGCCGGTGGCAGGCCCGAGCCGCCGCCCCGTCTTCGGGTCCATCCCGTCGTGAAGAGCGAGATCGAGAACCTTCACGAGGTTGAAGTAGCCGGTGAGGATGTAGGCTTCCTTGCCGAACGCGCCCACCTCCACGCAGCCGCTGCAGCCACCGGCCCTTGCGTCCTCCAGCGTCTTGCCCTGACGGAGCTGCTCGGCCACGGCGGCATCCGCGTTGAACAGCGACGGAAAGCCGTACCCCTTCCGGATCACCCGGAGGGCGTGCTCCAGCACCTCGTCCGGCGTCTCGTTGGCGACCTGGAGATTCGTGCTCGGCTGGAGGAGGTGCATCTCGTCGACGATCTCGAGCAGGAGGTGCGAGACCGCGTTCGAGCCGTCCGTCCCGTCGGGCAGCACGCCCCCGATGTTGATGTTGGCGAAGTCGGTGTACGTGCCGCTCTCGGCCGCCGTGACGCCCACTTTGGGCGGCGCGGTGTGGTTGTTGAACTTGATGAAGAACGCTTCGAGGAGCTCCTTCGCCGATTCCCGGGTCAGCGTGCCGTCCGCCAGCCCGCGCTCGTAGAAAGGAAGCAGGTGCTGGTCGAGGTGCCCGGGATTGAACGCGTCCCAGCCGTTGAGCTCGGTGATCACGCCCAGGTGGCAGAACCAGTAGTGCTGGAGCGCTTCGTGGAAGTCGCGTGGAGCGTTCGCGGGCACGTGGCGGCATGTTCGCGCGATCTTCTCGAGCACGGCACGCTCGGCCGGATCGGCCTCCTCGGCCACCTTCCGCTCGGCCAGATCCGCGTGCCGCTCCGCGAACCGGATCAGGGCCTCGCAGCTGATCCACATGGCCCGGAGAGCCTCGGAGCGATCCTGCGCCTCGGAGTCACGCACGAAATCGAGGCCAGCCAGGCTCCGGTCGATCTCCGCCTGGAAGTCCCTCAACCCGCGCGAGTAGATCTTGTCGTCGAGCACGGTGTGACCCGGCGCCCGCTGTTCCATGAACTCCGTGAACAAGCCGGCCTCGTAGGCGACGTGCCACTCCTCCGGCAGCTCGGCGAACAGCCGGTCCCTCAGCGAGCGTCCGGTCCAGAACGGGATCACCGTGTCGGCGTACGCGGAGCGTACCTCTTCCGGCACCCCGTAGCGTGTCTTGGGCCGTGAGTCGAGGATTCGCAGGTCCTCGAGCGAGTGGCAGGTGAGCTCCGGGAAGGTGGGCACGATCTTCGGCGCCGGGCCGCGCTCTCCCACGATCAGCTCTCCGTCGCCGTGGTACAGCGTCTTGTGCTCGCACAGATGCTCGAACGCGCGCGCCCGGAGGATCGGCGTGGGCAACCGGCCGAGGTGCCGCTGGTAGAAGTCGGTGAGGAGCACGGCCCTCTCCGCGGACAGGCTCGGTTCCGTCTCCAGGCTCCGCTGCCGGAGCCGCCTCGTACGATCCGTCATGCGCTCACCCTCCGACGACCGTGTGCAGGCCCTCGGCCTCGAACACGGAGGCGATGTGCCTGATGTGCTCCGCTTCCGGCGGACGACCCTCGTACGCCGGGGTGGTGACCGCGACCCGGTCCCTCTTCTCGGCGCCGAGCCTGTGGAAGGGAAGCAGGTTCACGCGCTCCACGCCCGGCACGGTGGCGGCGAAGGCGGCGGTACGCTGCAGGTTGTCGTCGTCATCGTTGACGCCCGGCAGGATGGGAACGCGCACCCAGATCCTCGCCGGGATCCCGCCGAGCGCCGCCAGGTTGGCCAGGATGCGTTCGTTCGAGGCCCCGGTCCACGCCCGGTGCACGGCCGCCTCGGTATGCTTGATGTCGAACAGGACGAGGTCTGCCAGCCGGCCGGCTGCCAGCAGGTCCTCTCGCCGGGCGAGGCCGCAGGTGTCCACGGCCGTGTGCACGTCGAGCCCTTTCAGCGCCCGCAGCGCCGAGAGCACGAAGGGCGCCTGGCTCAGCGGCTCCCCGCCCGAAAAGGTGATGCCGCCCCCCGAACGCCGGTGGAAGATGTCGTCGCGCAGCACCTCTTCGACCAGGGCTTCGACCGTGATCTCCCGTCCCACGCTCCGCCTGGCGCCAGTCGGACAGATCTCGGCGCACCGTCCG